>NZ_JBEXPJ010000018.1:0-88680 GCF_040611995.1 Lentzea sp. NPDC006480 | reverse complement strand
CATCTCGTAGGTCTCGATGATGTCCTCGAGCTTGAGGTCGCTGTAGTTGCCGAGCGTGAGACCACACTCGAAACCTTCACGGACCTCGGTGGCGTCGTCCTTGAACCGCTTGAGCGAGCTGATCGGGAGGTTCTCCGCGATCACCTTGCCGTCACGGAGCAGACGCGCCCTGGCGTTGCGGCGGATCTCGCCCGACAGGACCATGCAACCCGCGATCGTGCCGACCTTGGAGGACTTGAAGACGTCGCGGATCTCGGCGCGGCCGAGCTGGACCTCTTCGTACTCCGGCTTGAGGAGACCCTTGAGGGCCGCCTCGATCTCGTCGATCGCCTGGTAGATGACCGTGTAGTAGCGGACGTCGATGCCCTCGCGGTTCGCGAGCTCGGTCGCCTTGCCCTCGGCCCGGACGTTGAAGCCCAGGACGATGGCGGAGGAGGCCACGGCGAGGTTGATGTCGCCTTCGGTGATGCCACCGACACCGCGGTGGACCACCCGGAGCTCGACGTCGTCGCCGACCTCGATCTTCATGAGCGCGTCCTCGAGGGCCTCGACGGTACCCGAGTTGTCACCCTTGATGATCAAGGTGAGCTGGCTGGTTTCCTTGAGTGCGGCGTCCAGGTCCTCAAGGCTGACGCGCTTGCGCTTCGCGGCGTTTGCAGCGTTGCGCGTGCGGGCCTGACGACGCTCGGCGATCTGGCGAGCGACGCGGTCCTCGTCGACGACGAGGAACGAGTCACCGGCGCGCGGCACCGACGTGAGGCCGATGACCTGCACCGGACGCGACGGCGTCGCGTCGTGGACGTCCTCGCCGTGCTCGTCCACCATGCGGCGGACGCGGCCGTAGGCGTCGCCCGCGACGATCGAGTCGCCGACGCGGAGCGTGCCTCGCTGGACCAGCACCGTGGCGACCGGACCGCGACCGCGGTCGAGGTGCGCCTCGATCGCGACACCCTGGGCCTCCATGTCCGGGTTGGCCCGGAGGTCCAGCGACGCGTCGGCGGTCAACAGGATGGCCTCGAGGAGGCTGTCGATGTTGATGCCCTGCTTCGCGGAGATGTCGACGAACATCGTGTCGCCGCCGTACTCCTCGGCGACCAGGCCGTACTCCGTCAGCTGCTGACGGATCTTGGCCGGGTTGGCGCCTTCCTTGTCGATCTTGTTGACCGCGACCACGATCGGCGCCTGAGCGGCCTGCGCGTGGTTGATCGCCTCGACCGTCTGCGGCATCACGCCGTCGTCAGCGGCGACGACGATGACCGCGATGTCGGTCGCGTTCGCACCACGGGCACGCATGGCGGTGAACGCCTCGTGACCGGGGGTGTCGATGAAGGTGATGAGCCGCGGGTTGCCCTCGAGCTCGGTCTCCACCTGGTAGGCGCCGATGTGCTGGGTGATGCCACCGGCTTCACCCTCGTGCACCTTCGCCTTGCGGATGGTGTCGAGCAGTCGGGTCTTACCGTGGTCGACGTGACCCATGACGGTCACGACCGGCGGGCGGATCTGCAGGTCGCCCTCGTCGCCGGCGTCCTCGCCGTAGGTGATGTCGAACGTCTCGAGCAGCTCGCGGTC
The DNA here is from genome assembly GCF_040611995.1 of Lentzea sp. NPDC006480. NCBI lineage: Bacteria > Bacillati > Actinomycetota > Actinomycetes > Pseudonocardiales > Pseudonocardiaceae > Lentzea > Lentzea sp. NPDC006480. Next base: position 87,111 of record NZ_JBEXPJ010000018.1, on the reverse strand, counting down.
CTCCTCCTCGGGGGACACGACCTGCACGACGTAGTTCATCTCGGAGCCGAGCAGCTCCAGGATCTCGTCGGACACCGACTGGGTCGCCGTGACCATCTCGCCCAGGTGGAAGAGCACCTGCACGAGCGACGCCGGGTTGGCGTTGATCTTGTCGGCGAAGTCGGTCAGCGAGGCACCGCGCGGCAGGCGGATCGTCTCGCCCTGCCCCTTGGGCAGGCGGACGCCACCGACCGAAGGCGCCTGCATGTTGTCCATGTACTCCTGGCGCTTCTGCCGCTTGGACTTGCGTCCACGACGCGCCGGACCACCCGGACGACCGAAGGCACCAGCGGTACCGCCGCGACCTGCGCCGCCACCGCCACCGGGACGACCGCGGAAACCGCCGCCACCGGCAGGGGCACCGCCGCCTGCGCCGCCGCCACCGCCGGGACGGAAGCCACCGCCACCGCCACCGCCGCCACCGGGACGGAAGCCACCGCCACCGCCACCACCGCCACCGGGACGGAAGCCGCCACCGCCACCAGCGCCGCCGCCACCGCCACCGCGGAAGCCGCCACCGCCGCCGCCCCCACCGGGACGACCGCCGCCACCGCCACCGCCACCGGGACGGCCACCGCCGCCACCAGGACCGGGACGACCGCCGCCGCCACCACCGGCCGGACGACCCGGCATCATGCCGGGGTTCGGGCGCGGGGGCATGTTGCCCGGGTTGGGGCGAGGACCGCCCTGACCGGGACCGCCGGGACGAGGACCGCCCTGGCCGGGGCCGGGACGACCGCCGCCCTGAGCGGCAGCCGGACGCTGACCACCCTGACCGGGCGCACCGCTCGGACGGGGACTGGCCGGACGCGGGTCACCGGGCTTCGGGCCGGAGGGGCGCTCGCCCTGCTCCGGACGCGGGCCGGGACGAGGCCCAGGACGCGGGCCGGGAGCGTTGCCGCCACCGACGCCGAACGGGTTGTTGCCCGGACGCGGGGCGCGCGGGCCGGCGGGCTTGGGAGCCTGCGTGCGCGGCGGAACCACGGACGGGGACTGCTGAGAACCAGCGGACGCGGCCGGAGCCTGCGGCTGCTGGGGCTGCTGCGGCGCCTTCTCCTGCGGAGCCGGGCGCGGGCCCGGACGCGGACCGGCACCCGGCTTGGTGCCGGGAGCCGGAGCAGCCTTGGGCGCGGCCGGAGCCGACGCGGCGGGTGCCGGTGCGGCGGCGGCCGGAGCCTGCTGCTCGGGTGCGGGAGCCGCGGGAGCCGGAGCCTGCTCGGCAGGAGCTGCCGGAGCGGGCTTGGGCGCCGGCGGGCGCGGGGCCGCGGGCCTCGGGCCGGGCATGGCCTTCGGCGCGGAGGCCTGGGTGTCGGAGGCTGCCGGCTTGGACTCCGCCGGTGCGGCGGGCGCTGCGGCAGCAGCGGGTGCGGGTGCCTTGGGCTTCGGAGCGGACGGCTTGGGAGCCGACGACTTCGAGGACTTGGCTTCGTAGGCGTCACGAAGCCGCCGGGCCACGGGGGCCTCGACGGTGGAGGACGCCGACTTCACGTATTCGCCTTGTTCGGCGAGCTTGTTGAGAACTTCCTTGCTCGTAACACCGAGCTCTTTCGCGAGCTCGTGCACGCGGGCCTTGCCTGCCACTGCTCTCCTCTGTTGTGAGGCCGGCGGGCAAGTCCCATCGACCTCGTCTTAACGTCGCGCGTTCATGTCTTCAGCTTCACGGCTGACTCATGACGGGTCGACCTGCTTCCTTGTTTCTTGCTGACCGCGGGGCTGTCCCGAGGTCGAGTTCCCTTGCTGCTCCAGGTGCTCGCGCAACAAAGCGACGTCGAGTGCTCCCTGGACCCGGAGGGCCCGCGGGAACGCCCGTCGCCGCTCGGCGTTGCGGAGACATTCGAGATCGAAATGCAACCAAGCACCCCGACCAGGAAGCCGCCGGCGGGGGTCCGGAACCACCGAACCGTCCACCGCGACCACACGCAGCAGCTCAGAGGGCAACGTCCTGGCGCGGCATCCGACGCACGTACGAACAGGGCCGATGTGTTGGGTTGCCGAACCCGACGTTGAACCGTTGATGAGTCTATCCCCTGGAGCTCATTCGGCCGAACTGGATGTGACCGCACCGGCGGCCGGAGCCTCCGCGTCACTGCGGATGTCGATGCGCCAGCCGGTCAGGCGGGCGGCCAGGCGGGCGTTCTGCCCCTCCTTGCCGATCGCCAGCGACAGCTGGAAGTCAGGCACCACGACGCGTGCCGTCTTGGCGCGCTCGTCGAGCACCCGTACGGACACAACCTTGGCCGGGGACAAAGCATTCCCGACGAAGGTGGCCGGGTCGTCCGAGTAGTCGATGATGTCGATCTTCTCGCCACCGAGCTCGTGCATCACGTTGCGCACACGGGCACCCATCGGGCCGATGCAGGCACCCTTGGGGTTCACGCCGGAGACCGTCGACTTGACCGCGATCTTCGAACGGTGACCTGCCTCACGTGCCACCGCGGGGATCTCCACGGTGCCGTCCGCGATCTCCGGGACCTCGAGGGCGAACAGCCGCCGCACGAGGTTCGGGTGCGTGCGCGAGAGAGCGATCTGCGGTCCGCGCGCGCCGCGGGACACGCTCACGACGTAGCACTTGATGCGCTCGCCGTGGTTGTACTGCTCGCCCGGCACCTGCTCGGCCGGCGGCAGCACGCCCTCGGTGTCGCCCACCTGCACGACGACCATGCCGCGGGCGTTCGCGCGGGCGTCGCGCTGGACGACACCGGCGATGATCTCGCCCTCCTTGGCGGCGAACTCGCCGAAGGTGCGCTCGTGCTCGGCGTCGCGCAGGCGCTGCAGGATGACCTGCCGAGCCGTGGTGGCGGCGATGCGGCCGAAGCCCTCCGGAGTGTCGTCCCACTCCTCCTGCACCGCGCCGTCCGGGCCCAGGTCCTGCGCGAGCACGCGCACGACGCCGGTCTTGCGGTCGATCTCCACGCGAGAGTGCGTGGCGTGTCCTTCGGTGTGCTTGTAGGCGGTCAGCAGTGCTGACTCGATCGCCTCCAGGACCGTCTCGAAGGGGATGTCCTTTTCACGTTCGATCGCCCTCAGGGCGGCGATGTCGACGTTCACCTCGGCTCCTCCTTCGGTGCTTTCCGAGTGAGCCGAGCCAGTTCCTCGACCGGCGGCTGCTTGAACTCGATCTCCATGACCGCGCGTTCGATGTGGCGGTACTCCACGCGTCGCAGCTCGTCCTTGTGCAGCAGCTCGACACCTGTCTCGTCGCACTCGCCGACCCGGCCGAACCACTCGGCCCGATCCGGCTGCTTGATCTTCACGAGACGCAGGTGCGCGCGCTTCCAGTGGCGCGGGCGGGTGAGCGGGCGGTCCACACCCGGCGAGGTGACCTCGAGGGTGTACGGCCCGTTGATGATGTGGTCGTGCTCGTCGAGCGCGGCGGAGACCACCCGGCTCGCCTCGGCGACCTCGTCGAGCCCGATGCCGTCCTCGCCGTCCACGACGACCTTGACCAGACGGCGGCGCCCAGCCTGATTCACGTCGAGTGCGTCGAGGTCGAAGCCGACGGCTTCGAGCGCTTCCCGCACAACGGGTGCAAGCTGCGCGGCTAGTTCTCCGCGCGGCGGGCTGGACACGTGGTGTCTCCTTCAGTTCGAACGCATGAAAACCCCGGCCGACGGTGTTTCGGCGGCCGTGGACGCCCAGACTATCTCCTTTGCCCGGCTCCCACCGCGCCGCACGGCTGCTGGCAAGATGGGTTCGCGTGATCTCCGAATCGGTCAGCCGCCGCCGTGTGCTGCTCGCGGTGGCCGCCGCACCGCTCGCCGTTGCGTGCACCACAGAACCGCCGAAGCCCCCGCCGCCGGACCCGTTGTCGGCGCTCGCGGCCCAGGCTCGTGCGGACGCCGCGCTGGCCAAGACGCTCACGACGGTGCCGGGTGCAACGGAGATCTCCGCCGCTCGCGAGACGCACGCCAGGCTGCTGCAGGCCGAGGTGGACAGGGAACGCCCGCCGCTCTCCTCGACGGCACCACCCGCTCCCACGGCCCCGCCCACGCCACCGGATCCGTTGGCGGCGTTGAAGACCGCGCTCGACGAGGCCGTGCGCGACGCCTCGGCGATCGTCGCGACGCTGCCCAGCTACCGCGCCGGTCTCGTCGGTTCGGTGGCCGCCGGCTGTGCCTCGCTGAGGGAGGTGCTCGTATGAGCGTGGAGTCCGTGCAGACCGCGCTCGGCACCGAGCACGCGGCGTTGTGGACCTACGGCATGGTGTCGGCGTTTCTGGGCAACCAGGCCGCGGCCGTGACGGAGGGCTCGAACGCGCACCGGGCCCGCCGGGACACGACCGAGCGGTGGCTGCGGGACAAGGGCGCGACCCCGAACCCGCCCGCTGCCGCCTATCTGCCGCCCGCCCCGGTGTCGGACGGGCCGTCCGCGCTGGCCGCGCTGATCGCCGTCGAGCAGGACACGTGCGCGGCGTGGCGCGGGGTGCTGGAGCGCACGGACGAGTCGGTGCTGCGGACCTCCGCGCTGGACGCGTTGACGGCGGCGGCGGTGCGGGCGACCCGGTGGCGCAAGACAGCCGGCACGAACCCGGCATCCATCACGATGCCGGGTGTCGCGTCGGGCTGACGGGCTAGTTGCTGAACGAGGACGCGAGCCTGATCGCGTCGTTGGAGACCTTCTTCATCTCCTTGTTGTGCGCCAGCGCGTCCGGGCCCTTGGTCGGCGAGTCCGACTCGACGATCACGACCTCCTGGTCGCGCTGCTCGGACGCGTACCCGCCGTTGGCCAGCGTGGTCAGCGGCGGCACGCTGATCGCCTTGTCCAGCACCAGGTCCTTGATGTTGCCGGTGCCGTCCTTCTGGGTCAGCTCGCGCAACGCCTTCGCGTCGGCCGAGGACTTCATCTTCACCACGGACACCGACGAGTAGACGGTGCGCCCGTCCGGCAGCTTGGCCGTGTAGAAGGCCCGCGTCAGCTGCAGGCACTGCGTGGTCTTGAGGAACGTCCCCGTCTGACCCGACGCGTGGGCCGCGCAGTCGCTGTCCTTCACCGGCTCCGGCAGCTCCGGCACGGTGCTGAACTCGAACTCCCCGGCGGTCTTCTGGGGCTGCGCGACCGGCTGGTCCACCGGGGTCGACGGCTGCAGCACCCACCAGACGAGGCCCGACACCACCGCGACGCCGACGAGCGCCAGGGCCTTGCCCACCCACGTCCTCTTCTGCGGAGGAGGTTGCGGAGGCAGCTGTCCCTGGCGGTTGTCCATGATCGACTGGAGCTTCATCAGCTCGTCGGCCGGGTAGAGCGGCGCGGTGTCGGTCGGCCTCGGTGGGAAGCGAGGCAGGTTCTGGGTCACCTCTTCAGGTGACTGGCGTGGTTCCGACACAAGCAAACACGGTAACGGACGGCGGTCAGCCAAGCGCTTTGAGCACCCGATCGATGTCCTCGATCGTGTTGTAAAGGTGGCAGGCAAACCGTGTGCGACCAGCGCGAACGGACGAGACGACGCCCGGAATGTGGGGAACGTCTACTGAGACGATCGCCGAGCCGTTGGGGGCGAGCCCCAGCCCGGTCAGGAGGTGATCCGTCAGGTTCACGCAGTGCGCGCGCACGGCCTCCAGGTCCAGTGACGCCACCCACGGGAGCGCAACAGCCGCGCCGACGTGCGCGTGCCACGTCGGCGAGAGGTCGAACCGCCGTGCGTCCGAACGGAGCACCAGCTCGGTGCCGTAGTTCTCCCCCGTGCTGTACCAGTTGGCGGCCAACGGGGTGAGAGCGTCCATCCGGTCCGGCCGCACCGCCAGCCAGGCCGCACCACGTGGCGACATCAGCCACTTGTAGGCGACACCGACGACGAAATCGGCCCACGCCAACGACAACGGCATCCACCCAGCGGCCTGCGAGACGTCCAGCAGCACCGGTTTGCCGCTCGTGCGCAGGGCTTCCAGGTCGGCGATCGCACCGTCCGCCGACTGGACCACGCTCACCGCGACGAGATCCGCTTCGTCCACTGTGGACACGATCTGGTGGCCTGCCACGACGAACGGCAGCGTGACGCTGGTGAACTCGCCCGGTTCGACGAAGACCTTCGAGCCACTAGGCAGTGACTGGGCCACGAGTGAGACGAACTGCGAGACCGTGGCGCCGCACGCCACCGACGTCGCGGGCACTCCGATGAGCCGCCCGAAGGCTTCCCGGGACGTCTCGACGGCTTCGTTGAACGACGACGAGGTGTCCTGGCCGCGCCGCCACCGTTCCTGCGCGGCCGAGACCGCGTCCGCGACGTGCCGCGGCGGCACCCCGATCGAGGCCGTGTTCAGGTAGCCGGGCTCGACGTCGAAGACCGCCCCGAACGCCTCACGCATGGGCGAGCTGCTTGTCGCGCTTGCGCCGCGCGTAGACCTGCTTCTTCACCCGTGCGATCACGGTTCCATCCTGCCCGACGACATCGGTCTCGAACCAGATCAAGGCCTTCTCGCCGGACGCGGTCTGGTCCAGCACCTGCTCGACGTGCTCGTCGGTCAGCCGGAACTCCGCGAAGACGGTGCCGCGGCCGGGTTCGACGAACTCGATCTCGCCCGCCTGGTCCCACACCACGTGCTGACCCTTGAGCTGGTTGAACAGCAGCAGCACCCAGAACGGGTCGGTCATCGCGAACAGCGAGCCGCCGAAGTGGGTGCCGAAGAAGTTGCGGTTCCACGGGCGCAGACGCATCTTGACCCGCGCGTACCGGTAGTCCGGCGAGATCTCTTGCACTCGGATGCCGGCGAACAGGAACGGCGGCCACAGGTTCATCCCGAAGCGCAGGCGGCTTGCCTTCATAAAAAACAGTGTTACACAACGTTCGCCAGACTGTCCGCAACTTCCTTCGGCGAAGGCATGTGACGTATCTCCTCCGCGACCTGACCTGCGGCTTCCCGGTGCGCTCCGTCCACAAGCAACAGTCGTGCGCTCTCCGCGATCGCCTCGGCACTCACCGCGTCCGGCTGTACCGCCGCACCTCTGTCGACGAGCGCCTTGGCGTTGCCGAACTGATCGGCCCCTTGCGGCAGCACGACCTGCGGGACCCCTGCGGCCAGCGCGGCCAGCATCGTGCCGCTCCCGCCGTGGTGGACGACGACGTCCGCCTGCTTGATCACCTCGGCCTGCGGCAGCCACCTGTCCGGTCCGGCGACCACCACCTGGGCGTCGAGCCGCCCGAGCCCGGCCGTCGCGGCCGCGAGCAGGTCCTCGTTGCCGAACACCGTCCCGAACGTCACGTAGATCAGCTTCTCGTGGGTGCGTGGTGGCATCTCGCCGGGCGCGGCGTGCGGCACGGGCCGCAGCAGGATCCGGTCAGCGGTGAAGTCCTCGTCCTGCAACGAAGGCGGGCAGATGTCGAGGTGCCGCCCGCCTTCGGGGCGCGCCAGTCCGATGCCCGCGGGGAACATGCGGCCGAACCCGTGCCACAGCACCGGGAACGCCCTGCGGCGAGCCTCCCCGAACACCTCGGGCACGGCCCACCCGCTGATCACCAGGTCGGGCAGGACTCGTTCGAGCTCGGGCGCGATGTCCTCGGCGTAGATGTCCCCGAACACCAGGCCGGGGCGGAAGGGGCGCAGTCCCAGCCTGGTCAGTTCGGGATGCATCTCGTCGCCGACCGCGAAGTGGACCTCGTGCCCGGCGTCGCGCAGTGCGAGCGCCAACGGGATCAGCGGGTAGGTGTGGCCGACCGTCGCCATGCTGGCGAAGAGCACGCGCATGCCGTGACGATACTGACCTCCCATGGGAACCAACCGCGAGAAGATGATCAACGGCGAGCCCTACCTGGCGATGGACCCCGAGCTGGACGCGGACCGGCGGCGGGCGTGGCGGGAGATGGCCCGTTTCAACGCGCACGACCCGGAGGACCTCGACGGGCAGTACGCGATCCTCAAAGGCTTCGTCGCGGAGATCGGTGAGAACACGACGTTGTTGCCGCGCCTGCAGATCGAGTACGGCTACAACACGCGCATCGGTGCGAACAGCTTCATGAACTACGACGGGATCATCCTCGACTGCGGTCCGGTGACCATCGGCGACAACGTGATGATGGGCCCGCGCGTGCAGCTGCTGACGGCGTTGCACCCGATCGAGGACCACGACGCGCGGATCGAGGGCTGGGAGACGACCGCGCCGATCGTCATCGGCGACAAGGTGTGGTTCGGCGGCGGCGTGATCGTGTGTCCCGGCGTGACGATCGGCAACAACACGGTGGTCGGCGCGGGCAGTGTCGTGACGCGTGATCTGCCTGATCACGTGCTCGCGGTCGGCAACCCGGCGCGGGTGGTTCGTAAGATCTGAGGTCATGCGCAGCGAGGAGATCCAGATCCGCACTGGTTCCGACGAGGTGGTGTGGGACCTCACGCGAGAGTGCGAGCGGTTCCTCAGCAGTGAGAACGGCGACGGGCTGTTGCACGTGTGGGTGCCGCACGCGACCGCCGGCGTCGCCATCATCGAGACGGGCGCGGGCAGCGACGACGACCTGCTGACCGCGCTGGAACGCATCCTGCCCCGCGACGTGAAGTGGCGGCACCGGCACGGCACCCCTGGCCACGGTCGTGACCACGTGATGCCCGCGCTGGTGCCGCCCTACGCGACGATCCCGGTGCTAGGCGGTGTGCTGGCGCTCGGCACGTGGCAGTCCGTCTGCCTGGTGGACACCAACGTCGACAACCCCGTCCGCACGGTCCGTCTGAGCTTCCTTGCCGGTTAGCAGCAGCACGAGACCGACGAGCGCGATCCCGCCGAACACCCACCACTCGGTGCTGATGGAGCCGTCGTACACAAGGCTGCGCAGACCTTCCGTGGAGAACCTGAACGGCGTCCACGACCAGAGGACCGCCCTGTAGACGGGGTTGAGCAGTTCCGGCACCTGGCCCGCCACCGCGGGTGCCATCAGGTAGAGCACGCCGAGCACGCCCATCGCGCGGATGCCGAGGTGTTTGAACAACCCGCCCTGCAGCAACGCGAACGACACGGCGACGGCGAGCATGAAGGTCAGCGCCTCGCCGCTGAACGTGACGCCCCACCACGCCAGCAACCCGACCACCGAGCTGGTCACCAGGACCGGCGTGAGCAGAGCGGACAGCAGCCTGAACCGGCGGCCCTTCAGAACCACGAACAGCAGTCCGGCGATCATCCCGCCGACCCACAGCAACGCCGATGCGGCGAGGGGCGCCGTGCGTTCGGCGGCCGAGACGACCGGGGACTCGACCTTGACGGGCAGCCCGGCACCCTGCGCGACACCGGTCAGCACCTGCTGCGCGACCTGCGTGCCGGACGGGTTCACCGCGGGGTTGAGCCGGATCGTCGCCTGACCGGGTGAGATTTCCAGGACGCCGTAGACCTCCTTGGCCGCCAGCAGGTTCCGGGCTTCGGCGGCGTCGACGATCTTGAGGTCGACCTCGGCCGAGTCGGCGGCCTGCACGCGTTGCGCGATCGGCGGCGGTGCCACCACGGCGAGCGGGACGTCGTGCGGGTGCACGGTCGCCTGCACGCCGAAGGTCAGCAGTCCCAGGAGAAACGCCACCACCGCGCCTGCGACGGCGGTGACGAGCGCGGTGCGCATCACGGGCCTCCACTTGTTCATCACATGTTGAATTTAATGAGCACCGTACGCTCGGCACGAGCCCGAAGTCAACGCTTGATGAATTAAGTCCTGTCAGACCCACCAGGTACCGTGCACCGCGTGACTTACCCAGGTGGCGGCGGACAGGGCGGCTGGAACGACCAGCAGGGCTGGGGCCAGCAGCAGGGTGACCATCCGAGCGGCGGTTATCCGACCGGCGGCTACCAGACCGGCGGCTACCCGCAGACGGGCGGTTTCCCCCAGCAGGGCGGTTTCCCGGACACGGGCGGCTTCCCGCAGCAGGGTTACGGCCAGTACGGCGGTCTCGGTGTCTACGGCGGCGGGTTCGACAGCGAGCCGCCGAAGAAAAAGAAGACGCTGTGGCTCGTGCTCGGCGCCGTCGTGCTGGTGCTGCTCATCGGCGGCGGCGTGACGTGGTTCGTGCTCTCACAGGGCAAGACCGACCCGAACGCGCGGACCGACCCGTCCACGCCGACCAGCGCCTCCTCGCAGGCGACCACCGGCAAGTGCAAGAACGCCGAGATGCAGTGCGTCGAAACCTCGCTCGGCTACAACTACGAGGTCCCGAAGAACTGGGACGTCGTCGAGGACAAGATCCCGATCCCGAAGTTCCCCGGCATCGCGCTGACCAGCGTCACCTCCTACGGCGACTACGAGTGCGAGGGCAAGCAGTACACCAAGGGCACCAACGGCGGCGCCCTGCTCCCCAAGGCGGACATGAACCAGACCGCCACCGACTTCGCCAAGGCCGTGGGGACCCACTTCTACTCGTCGGGCGGCGAGCCGCAGGTCACGGTCTCCGAGCCCAAGGCCGTGAAGATCCAGCACACCCAGAAGGACGGCAAGAAGGTCGTCGTCGACGGCGTGCAGGTCGACGCCACGGTCACCCAGACGGCCAACAAGTGCCTGGCGAGCAAGGGCATCGTCAAGGTCATCGTGCTGAACGGCAGCAACAAGCTGCACACCCTGGTCGTGAACGGCGACCTCGAGGGCGGTGGAGGCGGCACGACCCCGCCGCTGCTCAAGGAGGCCGACCTGCAGAAGATGATCGATTCGCTGGTGCCGACCACCTGAGTCCGTTAGCGCGCGCCGCCGTTCGAGGGAACGGCGGCGGGCAGCGGGTTCTCGGCCGTGATCTTCTCCAGCACCGCCAGCGCCTTGCTCTCCCAGAGTGCGAGCCGCAGCTCCTGGAACGTCATCATGGCCTGCTCCACGATGGCGATCGCGTGGAACGTCTCACCCCGCTGCGACACCAGCTGCGCCAGGTCGAGCCGGATCCGCGCCGCGCCGACGCGGTCGAGGTTCTCCTCGCACAGCCGGATCGCGCGCCGCAGCAGCCGCCCGGCCTCCGCGAACATGCGCATCCGGCCGTGGATCAGCCCGAGAGAGTGCAGCGCGTAGCTCTCGCCGACGGTGTCGCCGGAGCGCTGCACCATGCCGAGCACCGACGTGATGAGCTGCTGCGCCTGCTCGTAGCGGCCCTGCACCAGCATCGCGCCGCCGAGCCGGTACAGCACCTGGGCCTCGACGCGCGGGCTGGAGATCTCCCGGCACATCCCCAGAGCGCCGCGCAGCTGGCCCACCGCTAGCTCGTGTTCGCCGCGGTCCAGGGAGAGCTGCGCGAGTTGAGACACCACGTAGGCCTGCCCCACGACGTCACCGACGCGTTTGAAGCCCGCCAGCGACTGCTCGAAGATCCGGGTCGCGACCTCTGGCCGTCCCTCGTTGTACTCCAGCAAGCCCAGGTTGCGGCGCACCAAGGCCAGGCCGTGGGAGTCGTCCAGCTCGGTGAAGAGCTCCAGGGCGGGTTCCAGGGCGGCGCGGGCGGTCTCCATCCGGCGCTGACTGTGGTGCAACGATCCCAGCGAGCACAGCAGGGCCGCGGTGCCGCGCTTGTTGCCGGCCTTGCGGACGGCTTCGAGGGCCCGTTCGTGGGTCTGCTGCCAGTCGTCGAGGTAGCTGCGGGTCTCGAACAACGTCACCAGCGTCATCGCGAGGTCCCAGCACAGCTCGTCCAGGCCCGCGTCGGCCGCCTGCAGGACGGCCGCGCAGATGTTCGGACGCTCGCTTTCCAGCCACCCCAACGGGTCCTGCAACACCTGGTCGAGGTACGGGGCGTGCGGCTGCCAGCGCCGGCCGTTGCCGTGCAGGACCGTGAAGTCGCCGCCGTAGAGCTGTTGGTGGGCCTGCTCGGCCATCGCGAGCCAGCCGCCGGCGACGCGTTCCACGGCGGCGAGCTGGGTGGCCGGAGACTCGTGGACGGCGAGCTGTTCCTTGGCGAACAAGCGGATCAGGTCGTGGAACCGGTAGCGCGGCAGACCGGTCACGTCGCTGCCGACCACGTCCAGCAGCTGGGCGTCGACCAGGCGTTCCAGGAGGTCGAACCCGCGGTGGCCGTCGTCGTCGGTGAGCGCGGAGGCCGTCCAGACCGGCAGGCTTTCCGCTTCCAGCAACGACATCAGCCGCATCACCCGGCACGTGTCGGGTTCGAGGCCGTCGTAGGTGAGCGAGAGGCTGGCTCGCACGACCATGTCGCCGTGCACCAGCTCGTCGAGGCGATGGCGTTCATCGGCGAGACGTCCGACCATCGAGGCCAACGTCCAGTGCGTGCGCGCGGCTAAGCGTGCGCCGATGATGCGCAACGCCAGGGGTAAACCTCCGACGACGTCCACCAACGCTGACGCCGCAACGGGTTCGCCCTCCAGGCGTTGCGTGCCGATGATGCGGCCCAGCAGCTCCAGCGCGTCGTCGGAGTCCATGAAGTCGACGTCGACCAAATGAGATCCGGCGAGACCGGTCAACCGGGTCCGGCTCGTGACGACGACACCGCACGTCGGCGAGCCCGGGAGCAGCTGGTGCACCTGCGACTCGCTGCCCGCGTCGTCGAGAACCACCAGCACACGGCGGTTGGCGAGCATGCTGCGGTACATGTCCGCGCGCTCGTCCACACCGTCGGGCAACGTCGAGCCCACGGCCCCCAAAGCGGACAGGAAACGGCCAAGGACCTCGGCGGGAGTGGCGGGTTGCGCCTGGGTACCGCGCAGGTCGCAGTAGAGCTGGCCGTCCGGGTACGTCTCGGCGGCCACGCGGTGTGCGACGTGGACCGCGAGAGCGCTCTTACCGATGCCCGCCTTGCCCGAGATGTTCACCACGGGCATGGTCATGTGGTCGCCGGCCAGCACGGTCTCGGCGCGCGCCACGACGTCCTGGCGGCCGATGAAGTCCGAGATGGTGGCCGGAAGCTGGTGCGGTGACACGACGTTCTGCACCGTGACCGGGACCGACTTCTCCTGGTCGAGGCGCAGCACCTCGTCGTCGGTCAGGATCGCGGTCTCGAGTTTGCGCAATTGGTCGCTCGGTTCGAGGCCGAGATGCTCGATGAACAGGTCGCGGCCGGTGCGATAGACGTCGAGCGCTTCCGACTGACGGCCGGATCGGTAGAGCGCGAGCATCAGCTGACCGCGCGGCCGTTCCCGCAACGGGTGTTCGGTCACCATGCTCTGCAATTCACCGATGAGAGCGTGGTGCCGGCCCAGCAACAACTCGATGTCGACGCAGTTCTCCAGCACCGACAGGCGTTTCTCGTCGAGGCGCAGTGCTTTGTTCTGCAACGTGGCCGCGGCGCCGCCCAACGCCGGTCCGCGCCACAACGCCAGTGCCTGGCGCAGCACCGCCGACGCCTCCTCCATGCGGCCCTGGCGGACGGCGGCGTCGGAGTCGGACACGCGGCGTTCGAAGAGGAAGGTGTCGATCTTGTCGCCGGCGACGCGCAGCAGGTAGCCGGGCTGACGGGTCTCGATCTGGGCGTCGACGTCGACCCGCGCGAACTCCCGCCGGAGCGCGGACACGCAGATCTGGATCTGCGCCCGTGCGGTCGACGGCGGGGTGTGCTCCCAGACGAGGTCGATCAGCTGGTCCATGCTGACCACGCGGTTGGCTTCGAGCAGCAGAGCGCCCAGGATCGTCTGTTGACGTCCTGGTGGCACCTGAACCTGCTCCTCGGCGCCGATGACCTCGATCGGGCCGAGCAGCTTGAAAATCAGCTTCTCATCAGGGGCGGAGCTCATGACCGACGACCCCTCGCGCCTTTATCTCTCGCAAAGCCCCAACACCTCACGCTCCGGACGATCACCGCTACGGGTTTTCCGTGACGGAATTGCATTTACGGATGCGATGTAAACCATTCTTGCAATCCGGCCGAAGACGCGGAAAAGGCACTTCCAGGGCGTCACCTCAAGATCGGGTTCCTATATGAAAGTGTTTCATTTACTACCGTTGACCTCCCGTTAGCGCAGACCGCAGGTTGGTCGCTCGGATGTGTGATGATCTCCAAAGTTAGCCCCGGCAGGGAAAACTGTCAAGATCCTTCTTGTCTATCGGCACGCGATCCACCATAATGCGCCCGATCTCAATAGGCATCTCATTTGGAGATGATCCATTTGGGAACAACGGGGCAGATCAAGCAGTGCGCGGACCCGAGAATTCACATGTGTCGGTGGTGGCTTCGCGACGATCGTACGTCATCGCACCGAGCAGCCTGAACGTCTCATCAAGGTTACTCCGAGCGGCACAGGCCGTTCGTTCGGATCGCTAACCGAACCCAACCATTGCGGTACACCGCACCTAATTCCGCGGATAAGCCACCACCCTGCGTAGTAACAGCAGTTTACTGACTGGCGGATCAACTGTTGAGGCGTCTCAATTGGCCACTTCACTCCCGCCATCACGGCCGATTGATACGCGGTGGGTGCGCGATAGAGCCGCGATGGGCGGCGCTTCTAACTTCGTTCTCAGACGCCGCTCGAAGGTGTCTGAAGCACAACTCGAAGCCAAGGTCCGACCAAGCAAGAGGAGGCCGACATGATCCGCAAGACGACCGCTGCCGCTCTGGTTCTCTCCGCCGTCCCCGCGGCCCTGGCACTTTCCCTCTTCTCCGGCACCGCGCAGGCCGACGACGACACCCCGTGGGGCAAGGTCGCCCCAACCGGTGACACCTCCCGGGCCAAGGTCATCGCGAGCGACGACACCCCGTGGGGCAAGGGCCTCAGCGCCTCCGACGACGACACCCCGTGGGGCAAGACGATCACGCTCCCGTCGCTGCCGGACCACAACAACACCCCGTGGGACGACGACACCCCCTGGGGCTGATCACTCCCCTACGTCCGGACATCACTCTGCGGGAGGCCAGAACCATGCGATTCCACCTGCTGGGCTCACTGGAAGTCCTCGACGACGACCTGCCCGTGCCACTGGGCGGCGTCAAGCAGCGCGCGGCTCTGGGTTTCCTCCTGCTGCACGCCAACCGCGTGGTGGCGACCAGCAAACTGCTCCAGGCGCTGTGGCCGCGGGACGTCCCGCCCACCGCGCGCAAGATGCTCCAGAACGCGGTCTCCGGACTGCGTGGCGTTCTCACCCCACATGGCAGCGGCCCAGAAGGATCCGGTCCAGAAGGATCCGGTCCAGAAGGATCCGGTCCGGAAGGATCCGCGCTGCTGCTGACCCACGCGCCGGGCTACCTGCTGCGCGTGGACCCCGACTCCCTCGACCTGTCGCGCTTCCAGCAGTTCACCGAACAGGGTCGTGGCGAACTGTCCGCCGGCAACTGGCCCGCCGCCGCGAAGGTGCTCCGCAAGGCACTGAGCTTGTGGCGCGGGCCGGTGCTCGCGGACCTTGCGGAGACCGGCATCAACTGGCCGGAGCTCACCGCCATCAAGGACTGGCGGCTGGCGACGCAGGAGGACTGCTTCGAAGCGGAGCTCGCCTGCGGAAGGCACTACGAGATCATCGGCGAGCTGGAGTCGTTGATCGAGGTCGAGCCGTATCGCGAACGGCTGGGCGGACAGCTGATGCTCGCGCTGTACCGGTGTGGCCGGCAGGTGGACGCGCTGAGCGTCTACCGCCGCACGAGGGCGGCGCTGGTGGAGGAGCTCGGTCTCGAGCCGGGCCGCGAGCTCCAGGAGCTGGAGCGCGCGATCCTCGACCACGCCCCCGTGCTGGACCTCCCGCCGTCGGTGCAACGCAGGCACCTGCTCGCGGTCGGCCAGCAGCCGTCCCCCGCTCTTCCCGTTCCCGCACCTGCTCCCGTGGTGATCGCGCCGCCGGTGGTGGAGCCTGCCGCCGCGGACGTGACGACCGTGGAACGCAAGCTCGTCAGCGTCGTGATGGTGTCCGCCCAGCTCGGTCTCGCGGCCGGCGACGGCGACCCGGAGGACGTCGACGAAGTGCACCAGGAAGTCGCCGCGGTGGTGCGTGCCGAGGTGGCACGCCTCGGTGGCGTCGTCGGAGGCAACGTCGGCTCCGTTTTCTTGGCTCTGTTCGGTGTGCCGCGCACGTCGGAGGACGACGCCGACCGCGCCGTGCGTGCCGCGTTGGCGATCCGCGACCGGCTGGCCTCCGTCGCCGACGTGCAGATCGGTGTGGCCACGGGTGACGCCCTGGTCCGCCTGCCTGTCTCGGGTACGCCGTCAGCATCGGGCGTGCTGCTCGACCAGTGCCGTCAGCTGATGGCGCTGGCACCGCTGGGCGCCGTGCGTGCCTGCACCGCGACCCGTGACGCCGGCTCCTCCGCGACGTGGTCCGCCGATCCGGCCCCGACCGGCGGCTGGCAGGCGGTCTCGTGCGTCTCCCCGCGAGGCGCGACCCGCCGCGCGCAGGCTTCCGTGCCGTTCGTCGAACGCGAACGTGAACTCTTCGTGCTGCAAGGACTTCTGGACGAGGTCCGAGACCGCCGCCGCCCGCACTTCGTCACCGTTCTCGGCGAGGCGGGCGTGGGCAAGACCCGCCTGGTCCACGAACTGGGTGCCGCCTGCACCTCACCGGCCGCCGTCCTGCGCGGCACCGCCACGGCGTTCGGCGACGACCACGGCTACGGCCCGCTGTCCGGCGTCGTGCAGGGCTTCTCCTCCCCCGAGGCCCTGCACGACGCGCTCACCTCGCTGGTCGGCGTCGGCGAGCTCGCGGACCGCCTGCACTCGAGCCTCGCCGGCCTGGCATCGGGTTCTCCCGACGTCTCCGCCGACTTCCCGGCGTGGCGGCGATTCCTGGAGGAGATCGCCGACGCCGGCCCGCTGGTCGTCTTCCTGGAGGACGTGCACTGGGCCAACGACGTCGTGCTCGACTTCGTGGAGGAACTGAGCGAACAGGCCGGCTCGGTGCCGCTGCTGGTGATCGCGACCGCCAGGCCCGAGCTCCTGCAGCGCCGCCCTTCTTGGTTCGGCGGCAAGCGCAACGCCACCACCATCAGCCTGGAACCGTTGTCGCACAACGGAACCCGCAGCCTGTTGAACTCACTGCTGGAAACCAGGGAACTGTCCGCGGAACTGTGGCAGGCGCTGGTCTCGTGCGTCGGCGGCAACCCGTTGTTCGCCACCGAGTACGCCAGGATGGTGTCCGACCCGCGGATGCCCTGCCTGCACAACGACGGCCCCCTGCCGGTTCCTCCCCCGGTCCGCAGCGTGATCACGGCCCAGCTGGACTCGCTGCCGTTCCCGGTGAAGGCAGTGCTGGGCGACGCCGCCGTAGTGGGCGACCTCGTGTCGCCCGGTGCGGTGTCGGCAACCGGCCAACGCGATGCCGGTGACGTGGCCAAAGCGCTGGAGCTGCTGGAACAACGGGACTTCCTGCGCCGCCAAGGCCGCAACAGCGAGACGGGCGAGATCGAGTACGGCTTCCGCCACGCTCTCGTGCGCGACGTCGTGGCCGACCAACTGCCACGCGCAGTACGTGCCGAGAAGCAGGAACGCGCCGCTGCCTGGTTCGCCGAGCCCGCCCTGGATCTGATGCTGGACCGCCGGGCAGGCTGACGGCCAGCAGCCGATCTTGTCGGTGCCGCTGAGTACGTTGAAACGCAGGGGTTCCCAGTTCGGGGGGACCCCTGCGTCAGCGTGCCTTACCGCGAATACCAGCGCTGCAGAGCCCTCGGTGCGGACCGCCGGCGCGCTCGCTCCAGCCGAAACCCACGGCCGCCCTCGGAACGCTCGGAACGACGCATGCCGCCCGCGGAACTCACCGTTGTCCGAACGGCTGCCAGGGCACCGCAGAAGCCACCACAGCCTGGTTCGCCAAGGACGCGGTGGAGTTGATGCCGCTCGTGGAGCGCCGAAGCAGGTTGATCCTTCAGACGCGACTGAAGGGCGGCGTGGGGCCGGTGATGCCAAAGCGCTGGAACAACGGGACTTCCGGCCACGTCGCCGACCTGATCCTCAGACACGGCGAAGGCCGCCTCCCCCGGTTCGGGAGAGACGGCCTTCAACCGTGCTTCTGGTGCTGTGTCAGTGCTGCGGAGTCCGGCGCGGACGGCCGGCGCCCCCGGTGCGGCCGAATGCACGGCCGCCCTCGGAGCGCTCCGAGCGGCGCGGGCCGCCGGCACCCTCGCCGGAGGAACGGCGCGGTCCGCTGCGGAACTCGCCGCCTTCCGAGCGACGGCCGGAGCCGCCGCGGTACTCGCCGCGACCGGCACCGGTGGCCGGGGCGCCGAAGCGACGACCGCCGCCGCCAGTGCGACGGGCCGGCTTCTCGCGCTCGATGATCGGCTCGCCGCTCGGGATGCGAGCACCCGTGATGCGGATCAGGTCATCGTCGCCGGGGCGCACCTTCGTGCTCTCCGGACGGATGCCCGCGCGAGCGGCCATGCCCTGGACGGCGCGGCGCTGGTCGTGCGTGACCAGCGTGACGACCGTGCCGGACTGGCCGGCGCGCGCCGTACGACCGGCGCGGTGCAGGTAGTCCTTCGGGTCGGCCGGCGGGTCGACGTGCACGACGAGCGAGACGTCGTCCACGTGGATGCCGCGAGCCGCCACGTCCGTCGCGATCAGGACCGGCGTGGTGCCCTCGCGGAACTCGCCGAGCACGCGGGTGCGGGCGCTCTGCGCCTTGCCGCCGTGCAGGGCTCCCGCGTGGACGCCGACCGAGCGGAGCTTCTTGGCCAGGCGGTCGACGTGGTGCTTGGTGCGCACGAACATGATCGTGCGGCCCTCGCGCGCGGCCACCTCGGTCACCACGTTCTGCTTGTCCTCAGCCGAGACGAACAGCAGGTGGTGGTCCATCGTCGTGACGCTCGCGGTGGCCGGGGCCACCGAGTGCGTCACCGGGCTGTGCAGGTACTGGCGGACCAGCTTGTCCACGTCGCCGTCGAGCGTCGCGGAGAACAGCAGGCGCTGGCCGTCCTGCGGGGTCAGATCGAGGATCGCGCGGACCTGGGGCATGAAGCCCATGTCCGCCATCTGGTCGGCCTCGTCCAGCGCCGTGATCTCGACCGAGCCGAGGTCACAGGTGCCCTGGCGGACGTGGTCGGACAGCCGGCCCGGCGTGGCGATCAGCAGGTCGACGCCGCGGCGCAGGTGCTCGATCTGGCGCGGGAACGACGTGCCGCCGACGACGACCCGGCACCACAGGCCCAGCGAGCGGGCGTGCGGCATGAGCGCCGTCTCCACCTGCATCGCGAGCTCGCGGGTCGGGACGAGGATCAGGCCACGCGGCTTGTTCGGCAGGGTGCGGCCGCCCGCGAGACGGGTCAGCATCGCGAGACCGAACGCCAGCGTCTTGCCGGAGCCGGTCTGACCGCGGCCGAGGATGTCGCGGCCGGCCATGGAGTCGGGAAGGGTGGCCGCCTGGATCGGGAACGGCTCGGTGATTTCGTTGGCGACGAGCGAGCGGATCAGCGCGTCAGCCAGGCCGAGCTCGGCGAACGAGGGCAGCGGGCCTTCCGGCAGCGTGCTCTCGAAGACCTCGGCGACGATCGGCTCCTCGACCCGCTGCTGCGGACGCGAGGAGTTGCCCTGGCGACCCGAGCGGCGCCGCGGTGCCCTGCGGCTGTTGGAGCGCTCGGAACGACCTTCGGACATTGATGGCAAAACAAACCTCCGGGACATGGCACGTCTCGAGGCTGCCCCGCGCGCTACCGCGGTGCCGATCACAAGGACGAGCCCGGCGTGATGGTCACGCCGCTGATGAGTGGGTGGAAACACCGGTCAACGGCCGTCAAGCCTTCATCGGTGCACAGCACAGTCTAGCTGATCAATGGCCACGCCTTGCGCGCCCGGCAGTGTCGTTGGACACGGCCGGGCGCGCAACGTGGGTCAGGCCATACCGGCCACCTCCAGCAGCGTCGCCACCAGCGCGGACGGCTCCCCGATCTCCGGTGGCAGGCCTCGCGAGGCGAACCAGCCGGCGATGTTTCGGACGTCGCGGTCGAGAAACTCCACGCCGCGGGGGTTCGCGACGAGGTCGACCACCTGCGGCAGGTCGATCATGATCAACCTGCCCTCGTGGACCATCAGGTTGTACGCGGACAGGTCGCCGTGGGTGAGGCCCGCCTCCGCGAGCGTCATCAACGTCGCGACCAGCTGACGCCACAGGTCGAGCAGCTCGTCGGAGTCCGGACGGGTTTGCGCGAGCCTCGGTGCCGCGTTGCCCTCCGCGTCCCCGACGAACTCCAGCAGCAGCTCGGTGCCGCTGCGCTGCACCGGATACGGCACGGGTGCGCCTGCCTGCCACAGCCTGGCGAGCGCGGCGAACTCCGCGACCGCCCACTGCTCCGCGATCAGGTTGCGCCCGAACGCGGTGCGGTTCTGAATGGCCCGCAACTCGCGGGACTTCTTCATCTTGCGACCCTCCAGATATCCCGCGTCGCGGTGGAACATCCGGTGGTCGTTGCTGCGGTAGCGCTTGGCGGCGAGCAGGCACGCCCGTTCGCCCATCGCGCGTTCCAGCAGGAAGACGTCCGCCTCCTTGCCGGTCTTCACGATGCCCAGCTCGCGGTCGACCGCGGCCAGCTCGGTGATGAGCCAGCTCGGGTGCGGTTTCGGACCCTGGTCGGCGTCGCCCCAGGTGGACCAGCGATCGCCGTCCTCGGGGGTGTCCGCCGTGCTGAGCTGGTCCTCGCGCAGCCGTGCGACCCGCAGCTTCTCTTCTTCGGTCATGCGGCCGCGACGCGTCGGCTCCGCGTCGTCGGCGGTCTTGCTGGTGCGCTTTCCCTTGCGCCGCATGGTTTCGTCGGCGCCATCGAAAGCAGACTCGTAGCGTTCGTAAAGATCGTGCTCGCGCACGGTGGGGTCTCCAAAGAGGATGAAGGTGACCGCCCCACTGGCGCTCTGCGATCAAACGGTGCTGATCAGGCGCGAAGGGCGGAGGGACGGGTCCTGCGGCCACGTCCGAAGACAGGCTCTGACATGTCGCACCTCCTCGTTCCCCACACGCCGCACTTCGGCTGCGGTGAAGCTTGCCCGGTCGCCTCCCGGGCGCGCAACCGAATTAACCGGTGATCAGGTCCGCGGTCTTCACGCCGGTCGGCACGATCTTCAGACCGGCCTTCTGCGCGATCCTGACCAGGCCTTTCAGGTCGCTCGGCTCCGCACTCGTGGTCACCAGGGCGCGGGCGAGCAGGCCCTTGTGCGCCTTGTTGAAATGGCTGACGACCTTGCCCTCGCTGGTGATCACCCGGACAACGACGGCGTGCGGGATCCTCGCGAGGCTCGAATACGCTCCGGACCTCAGGTCCACGACGAACTCGTCGGCCTCCTTGAAGACCGGCTCCAGCACCGGCTTCCACAGCGCGCGCAGGCTGCCGTGCGAGGGCAGCGTGCTGCCTCCCGAGAGCCGGTAAGCGGGCACGGGATCGCCGCCGCGGACCGCCCCGAACAACGCCGACGCGACCGCGAGCCGCCGGTAGGCCCGTTCCTTCTCGGCCTTCTTGAGCGTGCCGAAGTCCAGGTTGTCGTAGAGGACGCCGGTGTAGCGCAGCAGCGCGGGCGTGGTCTCCGACGTGCGCAAAGCCGCGTTGCGCTCGATCTCGTCCAGCTGGCGCTCGGAGATGTCGAGCGCTTTGAGGCTCGCCGGAACGTCGTTCGCCAGATCCTCCAGCGCCGACACCAGCTTGTCGCGCACGGGGTTGAGCTCCGGGAACGACAGCGCGTCGAGGTCGAGCGGCGCACCCTCGCCGCCGATCGCCTTGGTCTCCGACGGGGGAAGCAGCACCAGCACGTCGTGAAGGGTAGGGCAACGGCCGAAAACCGCTGGACCTGCGTGGTGCTCTGGAGAGCGTGGACGCCCTGGACCGCTTGTACGACTCGCTCGACGCACGCCTGCGCCCGGAGGACGTCGCCGCTCTCGTGCTGGAGGCACAGCCGTCGCTGACGCATCGCGAGCGCGAAGTGGTCCAGTACGCCGCGGCGCACGCCTCGCGCCGGCACGGTTTCTCCGCGGTGGACGCGCGTCCGGTCGGTGCCACACATCAGGTCGCTGCCGCGCGCTTCCTGTTCGGTGTGGACGGAGGCGTGGTCGACGTGGACGACCCGATCTCGGTGCTGGAGTTCGCCGCCGCGGTCGGCTCCGAGATCGACTGGAACCCGGCGCACACCGACTTCCTCACCGACCGGTTGAATCGCGACGCCCGGGACGCGGCGGGCATCGAGCTGTCGAAGCGCCAGTACAACCGCCGCTTCCGCATGTTGCGCCGGCTCTCCGCGAAGGTGTCGCGGATGGAGCGCGCGCGAAAGATGCGCGACACGACGCTGTTCGCGGCACCCGGTTTCGTCGGCGCGGTCGACCGCGCGCGGTTCCGTGCGGACCCGGACGCGGCGTGCTTCATCGCCTACTTCACCGCCCTCCGCGAGCTGCGCCGCGAGTTCGTCCTGGAGTCTCGCGCGAACCCGTTCGACCTGGTGGCGGACGTGCTCTTCGCACGCTGCGCGGCTCGTGGCGGTACGGACTGGCCGATGATCGCGCTGACCTGCCCGGCGCCGGACGTCCTGAGCCGCCTCCGTCCCGAACAGCTCGGCCGGCTGCTCGGAATGTGGTCAGCGGCGACCCGGTCGATCGCGTCGTCGCTGGCCGCGCTGTGGCAGTCGGCGTCGATCGACAAGGCGACCATGATCGTGCGGCAAGGCGTCGACTCCTCGACGTGGAACGCCCTGGCCGGTGTCTACAACACCGCCCGCGCGGGCTGGATCGCCTGCCTCCACGCCGCAGGCCTGACCTCCCTGATCGAACACGCGTGGCCGGGCAAGGTCATGCGCGTCATGGCCGGCGACCTCGCCGCGTGGCACCAGGAACCGGGCGGCTCGCTGCACCCGGACACCTCGGTGTGGTCACGCCTGCCGTTGCCGTGGGACGTGCTCGACGGCACCGTTGCGTGCTCACGCGCCGATGTGGAGGCAGCGTGCCGTGAGCAGCGTGTGGAGCCCGAGAAGTCCGGCTGGACAGCACCCCGCACACACCGCGCGATCGCACGCTTCCGCCTGACCCCGGAGCTCGTGCACGGTGTCGCCGTGTCCGATCCGTTGTGGGCCATGATGTTGCGCCGCGCGCATGTATTCGGTGGACAGGACACCCTCGACTGAGGAGTCTTCACGAGAACACGTAGCTCAGTGGTAGAGCGCCCGGCAGCGAGTCGGGGGGACGCCGGTTCGAGCCCGGTCGTGTTCTCTACGGTGCCTGGAGCGTCAGGTACGCGAGGCCCATGGTGGCGCGCCACCCGTGCAAGCGGTAGGTGCGCTGCCGGTCGGCCTTCGCCCTGATGTCGTCGGCGTGCTCGGAGTCCGGGTTGTCGCGCAGCCAGCGTTCCCACGCCAGCCCGTGCGCGTTCTCGAACACGTCCCACTCGTCGAGGCTCGCCTGCTCCGCCGCGACCAACCGGTACCCGTGCTCGTGCGCGAAATCCACCAGGCCCGCGAGCGACCGGTACTGGTCACGCGGGACCGGCATGGCCTCGAGCTGCTCCGCGGTCGGCTCGCGCTCCCAGAAACCCTCGCCCAGCAAGAACATCCCTTGCGGGTTGAGCAGTGCCCGGGCAGCCTTGAGCGCGTTTTCCGTGTGCTGCAACGGATCCCCGCCCCACACTTGGGTGGCACCGTTGACGATCACGACGTCGTACCCCTGCTCGGGCTGCCACTGCTGAACATCGGCAGCGTGCAGGCGGACCCGCGCCGTGAGCCCTCGGGCGTCGGCGTTCGCCTGCGCGTGGGCGATGTCCACGGCGTTGCGGTCCACACCCGTACCGGTGGCGGTGGGCGCGGCCTCGAGCGTGCGGAGCAACAACTCCGCCCACCCGCACCCGAGGTCGAGCACGTGTTTCCCGTCGAGCGGCCCGAGCCCGCGGATCAACCGCGCGGCCCGTTCCTCGGACAGCGGCCCGTGGAAGGTGACGTCCTCGTACAGCGGGGTGATCTTCGGTGTCGTCATCGCACGCAGGGTGGCACCGCCTGCCCTTCCCGGGCAACGCGTTATTCGGTTGTTGGACCCATCACCTCCCCGTAGCTTCGGTTTCGTGGAACTCGTGTGGCGCCCGCTCACGACCGCCGACATCCCTGCGGTGACGGCGTTGTACGTCGCGGCCGAGGCTGTCGACGACACCGGCGAACTTCTGTCCGAAGAGGACTTCGCCCAGTCGTTCTGCAAGGCGGACCTGCCTCTCGGCTCGGTCGGCGCGTTCGCGGGCTCGTCGCTTGCCGCCTACGGACTCGTGGAGCCTCGCGAGACCCCATCGCTCGTGCACCGCGTCCGTCTGGACGGCATGGTGCATCCCGGCTTCCGCCGCCAGGGCATCGGCCGCGCGCTGATGCCGCGCATGGTCGCCCAGGCCCGGTCGCTGCACCTCGCCGCGCACCCGGCCCTGCCGCTCGTGGCGAGCACCATGGTCGAGAGCCGCTCAGCCGGCCACCTCGCACTCGTCTCGTCGCTCGGCTTCACCGCCGACCGGCACTTCCACGAGATGGAGGTGTCACTGGGCGAGCCACTCGCCCAGGTCCCGATGCCCGCGGGCTACGAGATCGTGCCGTTCTCCGCCGCCAGTCCGGACGAGATCCGCCTGGTGGTCAACGCGGCGTTCGCCCAGCACTGGGGCTCCACCGCGCGCAGCCCTGAGGAGTTCGCGGCGTCCTTCACGGACAGCAAGCGGTTCGTGCCATCGACCTCCTATCTCGCGCTGGATCGCGCGTCCGGTGCCGTGATCGGCTTCGTGCTCTCGCGGTACTACACGGCGGTCGAGGAACTGACCGGTGTGCGCGAGCTCTGGATCGGCGACCTCGGCACGCTCGAGGAGCACCGCGGCCGTGGGGTGGCCTCGGCGCTGCTGAGCTGGACGCTGGCTCGCGGCCGCGACCAGGGCTACCACCGCGCCGGGCTGTCCGTGGACACCGCCAACTCGACCGGTGCGCTCGGGGTCTACGAGCGCGCCGGGTTCAAGGTGGCGCGCACCTGGATCGACTACGGGTTGCCGGTCGACCTCTTCTGACGGTCGATGCGAAGGCTCGTGGCGGCATGCTTCGCCACGAACCCTCACAACGGGTCCGCCAGGCGTCGTGTCAGGCGGCGCTGTTGCCCTGAGGGCTCATGGGATGCGCAACGCCATGAGGGCTCAGTGCGAACACGCCGTGCGCGGTGACCCGAGGTCTCGTGCAGGCATGCACTGCCGCGAAAGCTCGGGAGGACGCGCTGGCACGTGGGACGCGCTGTTGTCCCGAGGGCTCACGGGATGCGCAACGCCGTGAGGGCTCGGGAGGACGCGCGGTCGCGGCGCAGAGGCGTTGGGATTCTGAGGGCTCGCGGGATGCGCAACGCCGTGAGGGCTCAGAAGGTCTCGCCGTGCGACGCAGGTCCGGTGCGGCCTCGACTGATTGCGGCCGTGCAGGGTCGGCGGCGTCAGCCGTGGTCGTGCCGGGGGTTCGCTCGGGGTGCTCGCGGTCCGGACGTGGTCGCGCCTGATCTGCCGAGGCGCGGTGGCCATTGAGTGCGCCTGGCGTGGGCTGCTGGATCCGTGCTGTCGCGGTCTGCCCGAGCGAAAGGTCGTGCCGGGTGCGGGTCAAGTGGTCAAGGGCGGCTCCTGGAAGGTTCGGGACGGGCCGAGGTGGCGGGGATCAGCCGCCAGCCCGGCCCTGCGGAGGGCTAGAGGGACTCGCCTGCCTGGCCGACGCAGAACTGGTTGCCGTCCGGGTCGGCCAGCACCGACCAGACGAGGCCGGGGATGCTGTGCACGGCGACCTCGGTGGCGCCCAGCTCGGTCAGCCTGGCGACCTCGGCCCTGCGGTCCGGCACGTGCGTGTCGAAGTGGACGCGGTTCTTGCCCGGCGTGGCGTCCGGCACCTGCTGGAAGGCCACGGCCGGACCGCCTTCGGAGTTCGGCGCGAGGACGATGAACTCGCCCCAGTCGTTCTGGATCGTCGTGCCCAGCGCGGCCGACCAGAACTCGGCGAGCTTGCGAGCGTCGCCGGTGTCGAAGGTGATCATGTCGATGCTGAAAGGCATGGACAGGACGCTACTCATGGGGTCTGACAATTTTGGTTTGCCCAGGTGAACGGCCGTAAGACCCAGAGATGTACCGCTCAAATCCGTCAGCGGCCCAACCAGTAGGCTGCTCCAACAGCCCGTGAACGAGGAGTACCCACCGTGATCACCAGGATGTCGTCGCTGTTCCTCCGCACGCTTCGCGAGGACCCGGCCGACGCCGAAGTGCCCAGCCACAAGCTGCTGGTGCGCGCCGGCTACGTCCGCCGCGTCGCTCCGGGCGGGTACTCCTGGCTGCCGCTGGGCCTCCGCGTCCTGCGCAACATCGAGGCCGTCGTCCGCGAGGAGATGGACGCGTTCGGCGCGCAGGAGATCCAGTTCCCCGCCCTGCTGCCCAAGGAGCCCTACGAGGCGACCAACCGGTGGGAGGAGTACGGGCCCAACATCTTCCGGCTCAAGGACCGCAAGGGCGCCGACTACCTGCTCGGCCCCACCCACGAGGAGCTGTTCACGCTCACCGTGAAGGGCGAGTACAGCTCGTACAAGGACTACCCGGTCACGCTGTACCAGATCCAGACCAAGTACCGCGACGAGGCGCGTCCCCGTGCGGGCATCCTGCGCGGCCGCGAGTTCCTGATGAAGGACTCCTACTCGTTCGACCTGACCGACGAGGGCCTGAGCAAGTCCTACCAGGACCACCGCGACGCCTACATCCGCATCTTCGACCGCCTCGGCCTCGAATACGTGGTCGTGTCGGCGACGTCCGGCGCGATGGGCGGCTCGGCGTCCGAGGAGTTCCTGGCCGTCGCGGAAACGGGCGAGGACACCTTCGTCCGCAGCACGGAGTCCGGCTACGCGGCGAACGTCGAGGCCGTCACCACCCCCGCGCCCGCCGAGCAGTCGATCGACGACAAGCCCGCCGCGGCCGTGCACCACACCCCGAACACGCCCACCATCGAGTCGCTGGTGGACTTCCTCAACGCCAACACCGACCGCAAGTTCACCGCGGCGGACACGTTGAAGAACGTCCTGGTCAAGACCAAGGTGCCGGGCAAGGAGTGGGAGCTGCTCGCCATCGCCGTCCCCGGCGACCGCGAGGTGGACTTCAAGCGTCTCGAAGCGGCCCTGGAGCCCGCCGAGGTCGCGATGCTCGAAGAGGCCGACTTCGCCAAGAACACGTTCCTGGTCAAGGGTTACATCGGCCCCGGCGCCCTCCAGGCGAACGGCGTCCGCTTCCTCGCCGACCCCCGCATCGTCACCGGCACGGCCTGGGTGACCGGCGCCGACAAGGCAGACCACCACGTGGTCGACCTGGTGGCAGGCCGCGACTTCACCCCGGACGGCACCATCGACGTGGCCGAGGTCCGCGAGGGCGACCCGTCCCCCGACGGCAAGGGCGTGCTGGTGGCCGCGCGCGGCATCGAGATCGGCCACATCTTCCAGCTGGGCCGCAAGTACGCCGACGCGTTCTCACTCGACGCCCTCGGCCCGGACTCGAAGCCCGTCCGCATCACCATGGGCTCGTACGGCATCGGCGTCTCGCGCCTGGTCGCGGCGATCGCCGAGCAGTCGCACGACGACCGCGGCCTGATCTGGCCCCGCAACGTCGCCCCCGCCGACGTCCACGTGGTCATCGCGGGCAAGGACGAGACGCTGACCGCGGCGGGCGAGGACTTCGCCCAGCAGCTGAGCGCGCGGGGCCTCAAGGTCATCCTGGACGACCGCAAGGCGAGCCCCGGCGTGAAGTTCGCGGACGCCGAACTCGTTGGCATCCCGACGATCCTGGTGATCGGTCGCGGCCTGAAGGACGGCACCGTCGAGGTCAAGGACCGCAAGTCCGGCGACCGCGTCGAGGTCCCGGTGGCCGAGGCAGTCGACCACCTGGTGAATGTCGTCAACAGCTGAATCTTGCGTTGAGCGAACGCCCGGCCGGGACTCCTGGCCGGGCGTTCGTCGCGTTTAAGGTGGTACATGGGGCGGAACTGGTACCTGTTGTGGAGCGGCAGTGCCATCTCGGCGCTCGGTGACGGGATCTTCGTCGCAGCGCTTCCACTGCTGGCCGCGACACTCACCCAGGATCCGAAGCTGATCGCGGGCGTCAGCTTCTTCGGTGCACTCCCCTGGCTGCTCGCCGCATTGCCCGCGGGTGCCGCGGCCGATCGCTACGACGGCCGACGCCTTCTCCTGACGGCCTTGTGGATCCAGTGCGCGCTCATGGCCTTGCTGGCGACTTTCCACAGCGTGCACATCGTGTTCCTGTACGGCATGGCGTTCCTGATCGGCACTGCGGAGAACGTGCCGAGAGCCGTGGGGCAGCCGCTCATCAAGGCCACGGTCGCGAACCACCTGCTGGAGCGCGCGAACGGGCGGCTGTTCGCGTCGCAGGCGGTGGCACTGCAGTTCGCGGGGCCGCCGTTGGGCGGGCTGCTGTTCGCGATGGCCGTACCGGCGCCGTTCTGGGGCAACGCGCTGACGTTCGCGATGGCGGCAGTGCTGGTCGCCAGGATGCGGACCGAACGACAGCCGAAAAAGGCAAAGCCGAAGGTCGTTGAGGGCTTGCGGTGGTTGCTCAGACACAAGGCGCTGAGGGCGGTAACGCTCGTGTCCGCCACGACGAACCTGTGCATCGCGATCACGATGGCAACGCTGGTGCTGTTCGCGCGACACCGGCTGGGACTCACGAACGCCGGCTTCGGAGCGTTCCTGGCGACGCTGGCGTGCGGCGGCATCGCGGGCGGCCTGCTGGCCGAACGGTTGCTGAACAAGTGGCGTTACACGGTGCCGGCAACGGTGGTGCTGATTCCGTTGGCGTGGCTGGGAATTGCCACAGTCGCTCACGACCTGCCGACAGTCGCGGCGTTCGCGGTGGTGAGCTCGTTCTGCACCGCGGTCTGGGGTGTCGCCACGGCGGCATTGAGGCAGCGGGCGGTGCCGACGGAGTTGCTGGGCCGCGTCAGCAGCGCGCAGACCCTGATCACCTGGGGTGTTCAGCCGGTCGGCGCGCTGCTGGGCGGGTTCGTCGCGGACGGCTTCGGACTGCTGGCACCGTGGTACGTCGCCATCGCGCTCCGCACCACGGTCGGACTGCTCAGCCTGAAGCCGCTACGCACTCACTTCTTGGTTGCCGCCTTGAAGTCCCACTTGGCCACGTCGCCGGAGCATGAAGCGGCAGTGACCTTGCCCGAGGCATCCCGGTAGCACTTGGTGTTGTACTGCATGTCCGAGATGGTCTTGTTCGGGTTGATCGACCACTGCTGAGCCGGCCCGCCATCGCACTTCTTCAGCAGCACCTTGCCCGACGACAGCGTGGTGCACAGCTGCGGCGACCCCTGCTCCATGAACGCGCCGTGGAACTTGAACTGCTGGTTGGCAGCCCCGGTACAGGCAGCGGTGGTCAACTGCGACCCGGAAGCGCCGCCCTGCAAGCACTTCCCGGTGGAGACGTTCTTGTACTCGCCGTTGGTCGTCTTGGGCTTGGCGCCGCCGTAGCACTCGCCGGTGGAGGTGTTGAAGATCGGCGTGGAGTCCACGGTCAGGTTCGACGGCGGGTTGAGGATGGTTTCCTCCATCACCGGCTTGCCGTCGTCGTGGTAGTTCGTCAGCGCGTCTTCGCAGTCGATCGCGTTCATGGCGTTGCCGCCCTTGCCACCGACCCAGGCGTCGAAGTGCCACAGCTTCGGGCCGCCGTTGGGGCCGTTGCCGTTCCAGTCCTGCTCACAGGAGGAGCAGGAGTCCTCCATGATGAAGTACTTCTTGACGCGCGGGAAGTAGATCTTGGTGCCCGGCTTGGCTTCCTTGCTGGACGTCGCGAACGTGATCGGGTCCGACCAGGTTCCCTTGCCGCCGGCGGTGTCGTGGATCTTCGGGTACGCGATGTCGCCGCCGGGCGGGGTGTTGTCGTACCAGCCGTAGAAGGTCCAGAAGACCTGTTGTGATGCTGCGGCGCTCGCGGGTGACGAAGCGAACAAACCGGACATCATGAGCAAAATACCTGCCGCCACAGACAGGGCGCGTTTCATGCATGCCTCCGCAAGAACCGGTGGACTTAGGCGGCGTGCATGCAGAGTCCACCGGTCGAGCGGTTTTTGTAAAGAAACTTATCTAACTATTTGCGGAAGCAATATCGGCTACCGGGCCCACGACGATGATCGCGGGCGGGCGGACTTCCCAGCGCTTCACGTCGGTCCCGAGTGAGTCCAAAGTGGACCGGTAGACGCGCTGTGAAGCCGTGCTGCCTTCTTGAATGACGGCAACCGGAGTGGAACCCGAGCGGCCTTCCATCAAGGCAGTGGCGAAGGCGCCCGCGCGTTCTACGGCCATCATCAGCACGACGGTGCCTTGCAGGCGTGCGATCGACGGCCAGTCCACGAGAGAGCGTGGGTCGTCGGGAGCCACGTGACCAGAGACGACGACGACCTCGTGCGCCACTCCTCGGTGCGTCACGGGCACACCGGCCAATGCGGGCACACCGAACGCTGACGTCACGCCTGGCACGACGGTCACGGGGATGCCGGCCTCAGCGCAGGCCAGGAGCTCCTCGAAACCGCGGCCGAAGACGTACGGGTCGCCGCCCTTCAACCGGACGACGAACTTGCCTTCCTTGGCGCGGTCGATCAGCGTCTGGTTGATGAACTCCTGCGTGGCGGCACGGCCGTAGGGGATCTTCGCGGCGTCGACGACCTCGACGTGCGCGGGCAGTTCCTCCAGCAGTTCGCGCGGGGCCAGCCGGTCGGCGACCACCACGTCCGCGTGGGCCAGCAAACGCTTGCCCTTCACGGTGATCAGCTCGGCGTCGCCGGGGCCGCCACCCACCAGGGCCACGCCGACCGGCGCAACAGCCTGGTCCGCGATTCGGCCGTCCCGCAGAGCCGCCACGAGCCCGTCGCGAACGGACGCCGAGCGGCGGTGCTCGCCGCCCGCCAGCACGCCGAGCACAAGGCCGTCGTGCGTGCCCACGGCCGGAGTGACGGCCGTGCCCTCGACGGCGATGTCCGCGCGCACGCAGAACACACGCGACGACGTCGCCTCATCGCCGATCTGGGCATTGACCTCTACGTTGGACGTGCACGCCACCACGTACCACGCGCCCTCGACGTCACCTGGCTGGAAACGCCTCTGGTGCCACGTCAGCTCCCCCGCGTCGACCATGCCCTGGACGGCGGGTGTGACGGACGGCGACACGAGCTCGACGGCGGCGCCGGACGCGATCAGGCGGGGCAGGCGGCGCTGGGCGACCGTGCCTCCGCCGACCACGAGGACGCGCCGGCCCCGGAGATCGAGGCCGGCCAGGTAGTGCTGTTCAAACGGCATGGGTAGAAGCATCCACACCGGACCCGCCGTGTCCAGCCGAAGGGAACATGGTCACAGACTCAGCAGCTCGAAAGAGGTAGCCAGCACGCCGCCGAACCGCTCGCCCACGGTCTCCGCGGCATGACGCAGGAACGGTTCCGGCTCGGCCATGTCCCCGCCCAGCGCAGCCAGATAGGCCTTGTGCTCGCGCAGGGATGCCACCGAAGCGTCGAACGAGTCGGTGATGTCCACGGCGTGCGTGGCCAACGGCGAGGACGCCGCCGCCACGTACCGAACGCCATTCCACGGCTCCAGGCCCAGGTCCTGGAAGATCCACCGGTTGCCCGCATCGCGAACCGCGTCCACGGCCGCTCGGCCGACCGCGATGTGGTCCGCCTGGTTCCACCCACCGCTGGGCCAGGTGTCGCGGAAGTTGCTGACGATCACGAACTCCGGCCGGTGCCGCCGGATCGCCGCCGCGATGTCGCGCCGCAGCGGCACGCCGTACTCGATCACGCCGTCCTGGTGGTCCAGGAACTCGACGACGGAGACGCCGACCGCTGCGCACGACGCGATCTGCTCCTCGACCCGCAACGGCCCGGAGACCGACGGCTCCATCGAATCGATGCCCGCCTCCCCACGGCACGCGAGCAAGTACGCGATGTTCTTGCCTTGTGCGGTCCACCGCGCGATGGCGCCCGCACCGCCGTACTCCATGTCATCGGGATGAGCGACGACGACCAGCGCGCTCGACCAGTCCTCCGGCATCGCTTCTAGATCAGCCATGCCCCGCAGGATGCGCGTGAACGTGCGCACGCTGCAACCGATGTACCGAATGCCGCAGCCGATGCTCCACGTCGTGCGCGATCCGGTGCGCCTCGACCAGCGACGTCTCCCGCGCCACCACGACGGTCAACTCGGCCAGCTGACCGTGCCCGGACCAGCGCATCCGCACGTCCTCCACGGCCAGCACGCCCGGTGTGCCGCCCGCGACCTCGGAGGCCTTGCCCACCACCACCGGGTCGGCCGCGTCGAGCAAACGAGAGAACACCTGCCGTCCCGCGTCGATCAGCACCACGCCGATGAGCACGGCCACCACCAGGCCGACCAACGGGTCGACCCACCACCAACCGAGCCATGAGCCGAAAGCAGCAGCGAGGACAGCCAACGACGTGTACCCGTCCGTGCGCGCGTGCAGCCCGTCAGCCACCAACGCCGCCGAGCCGATCCGCCGCCCCACCCGGATCCGCCACTGCGCCACGAACTCGTTGCCCAGGAAGCCCACGACAGCCGCCACCGCAACGGCCGGAACAGCCGAGACGGGGCGAGGATCGATCAGCCGCGACACCGCCTCGTACCCGGCGAACACGGCGGAGAACGCCATCAACACCACCACTGCCACACCGGCGAGGTCCTCGGCCCGCCCGTAGCCGTACGGGAAACGCACCGACGCGGCCCTGCGGCTGAGCCAGAACGCGATGCCCAGCGGCACCGCGGTCAACGCGTCGGCGAAGTTGTGCACGGTGTCGGCCAGCAACGCCACCGACCCGCTGAACACCACGACCACGGCCTGGATCAGTGCCGTCACCATCAGAACGGCGAACGACCACCACACCGTGTGCTGAGGATCGGTGTGATGGCCGTGCCCGTGTCCATGCCCGAAGCCCATGACAGCAGACGCTACCCCGAAAATGTCCACTGTGGACTAATGCACAGGTTTGCCTACTGCCAAAGGCTAGTCACAACTAGAGCTGGGCGTTGATGACCGAGTAGTAGGGCGCGATCCGGCCGTACACGCCGGGGTACTTCGGCGCCGCGCAGCCCTGGCCCCACGACGTGTCACCGATGAGCTTGCCACCGAACACCAGCGGGCCACCGGAGTCGCCCTGGCAGGTGTCCACGCCACCCTGCGGGAAGCCCGCGCACACCATGGAGGTGTTGCTGTACTGCGAGTACGCGGACTTGCAGGTCGCGTCCGAGGTCAGCGGCACGTTGGCCTTCAGCAGGTACCGGGAGGCCGAACCACCGGAGGACGTCGTGCCCCAGCCGAGGATCAGCGCGGAGTTGCCCGCCGCGTACAGGGCGGTGTCGGCCGGGGTGGCGAGCGGCAGGGTGGCCGAGCTGATGTTGCGGTCCAGCGTCAGCACGGCCACGTCGTAGCCGGCGGTCGCGGTGGTGTAGTTCGGGTGGATCCAGATCTTGGTCACGTTGGCCGTGGTGCCGACGGTGGTCTGCTTGTCGTCACGGCCGTGGACGACGCGCGTGCTGGCGGGCGTGCGGCCCTTCGCGCAGTGTGCGGCGGTGACGACCTTGTTGGCCTTCACGAGAGTGCCACCGCAGAACTGGAAGTTGGCGGTGGTCGTCAGCATGACGACCCACGGGTACGTCGAGGTGCTGGCTCGCGTACCGCCGACGATCATCGGCGACACGTCGTCGGCATTGGCTGCGGGAGCAGTCATGAAGATGCTCGCGAGTGCAGTGACCACAACGGACAAGATCAGGCGATGCAGGGTTTTCGCCATAGCTGCCAGTCCTTCCCGATAACGCTGTGTGTGCACGGTGTCGAGCGGCGGCACACACAGCGTCACGGGCGGAGATTCGGCGGCATAACCGCCATTAGTCGTACATGTCCGACTTCACAGTTGACTGCTAGATGATTTTACGAGCCTTGAACGCAGCCGTGACCGTGGCGGCATCGGCGTCACCGTAGAGCTTCTTGGCCGCGGCGACGGTCGCGTTCGCGGCCTGAGCGAAGTTGGTCGACGGTGAGTAGGAGAACTGCGCCTCCAGCACGATCTTCGCCGCCTTCTCGCGCCCGAAGCTCTTGTAGATGTCGAACAGCGCACGCGACCAGATCTCGCCGTCGTCGTGCACCTCGCCGGTCTTGTCGGCGATCGTCTTGTTGGTGTCCGTACGGCGAATGCAGTGCGGCGTGGTCGTCGTGTAGGACGTCGAGTCCCAGTCCATGATGCACGCGTACGGGGTCGTCGCCGTGTCCTTCGAGTCACGGGAGGCCATGATCAAGGCCCACCAGTCACCGAAGCCCTCGCCGATCGCGCCGCCTTCCTCGGTCGAGCCGAAGCCCGGCACCTGGGCGTCCTGGATCGCGTGGCCGAGCTCGTGCCACACCACCTCGAGGTCCTCGGCGTCGTCCACTCCACCCGTGCCGAAGGTGATCTGGTCCTTCGACGGGTCGTAGAACGAGTTGTCCTCGGTCAGCCCGAGCGTCGTGAACTTCTGGGCCTCGTTGTTGACGTTCTTGAACCCGAGGCTCTGGATGTACTTCTGGGCCTCGGTGATGCCCCAGTAGGCGTTGGTCTGTTCGAAGAACGGGTTGTGGCGGGTGTACTCGAACTTCCTCGTCGAGCTCTTCGCCAGCTTGCTCGTGGCGCCCGTGATCGACGCGAAGTCACCCCGGAGGTATCCGGACGTGCCCAGGTTGGACAGCGTGACCGACTTGTACGCGGTGGCGGGCACCGCCGAGTCCGCGTCGTTCTTGTCCGTGAGGCTCTCGTTCTGCAGCGCCACCACGGGGTTCGGGCTGAAGACCTTGCCGGTGCCCTCGGCGTGCTTGACGAGGCTCTCCGAGCGGACCACAGCGCCGGTCTCCGCGTGCACCAGCGTGCGCTCGGATCCCTTGCCGTTGTCGGAGATCACCTCGTAGACGAGTCCGGTGCCGGGCAGCACCTTGAGGTTCGCCCCTTCGGGCACACCGGCCGACTTGGTCTTCGCGGACTCGGCGGTGATGGCGGGCGTGACGTCCACCGAACCAACGGTGAGGCGGCCGTCGTCCACGGTCTTCACACCGGTCGCCTTGTCGACGTGCTCGACGTAGTAGGCACCCAGCACGGGTTTTCCGTCGAAGGTCTGCTCGTACCAGGTGTGCGTGGCGGTCAGCGAATCCTTGACGGTCAGCAGCCGCAGACCTTCTTTGGGAGCCGCGGCCTGAGCGTTGACGGTCAGCATGGACAGGACGACGCCGGCGGTGCAGGCGACTGCGACGAGACGACGCGATCTCATGTCGGTCTCCAGTGCTTCGGGCCCAAGGCAGGGGGAGGGCCGTGTGCATGGCGACGCTAATCAAGAAAAGTTGAACAGAGACCCTACGAAAGAAGGAAAAACATCAGCGATCCCACACTCCGGGAACAACAATTACGTCGGCTTCGACCGGAATGTCCAACGTTGGCCCGGTTCCGAATGCGACGAACGCGACCGCCGCACCGTGCGCGGCAAGATCACCCGCACCCTCGTGCCGCACCTCCGTGCCGGACCGCAGGATGGGCGTGACCGAGCTGATCGCCTCGGGCGTTCCGACCACGAACGCGGCGCGCCGGATCTCCGCCTCCGCACGGGGTGTGCGTTCCTCCGCGTCGCCCGGCCCAAGTCCGATCAACGCCAGCCGGCCGCGCGGCAGGACTCGTGCCGCGGCCACGGTCACGTTGTCCCGCTTGAACTTCTCGGCCGCCAGCTCGACCGGTGCGCCGTGCCCGATGATCTGCGCGCCGCGCAACGCCGCCGCTTCCGCCACGCTCGCGGTGCCCATCGAGTTGCGCACCACCGAGCTCGGGTTCGGCACGCCGATCTCCGCCAGCTCGCCGGTCGGGAACGTCAGCAGCTCGGCCGTGTCGCCGTGCCAGAAACCCCAGTCCTCGACGGCATCCACGATGCCGGGCTCGTCCGCTTTGGCGTCCGCGGTCGCAAATGCCTTGATAGCACGCAGATCCAGACCGCCCTGTGCGTCCAGTTCCGACAGTGCGGCACCGACGCTCGTGGCCGACGCACCGCGCGTCGAACCCACCCCGACGACGAGCGTGCGCGGCACGATCCGCAGCACGTTGTCCTTGGCACTCGCGGCCCGGTCGTCGACGACGATCACCCAGCTGGCGTCCTCGCCTCCCGCTACGACGTTGGGCGGCAGCGCGGGCAACGGGAAGCCCAGCGGGTTGCGCAGCACGACCGTCTCGCCCGCCTCGATGGCGGCGGTGCAGGCCTCGACGTCGCCGTCGGCGGTGGCGTCGAGCTGCTCGACGAGCTCGTCCAGCACCGAGTCGATCGACGGGCCACCCGTGACGACGGCCGTGCGGTTCAACAGGTCCGCGACCTGGCGGGCGAACGTGTCCGCGTCACCTGCCAGTGCCACCACGAAATGCGCGTCGACGCACACCACGGCCGGGTCGGATCGCCTGTCCCGCAACAACGGCGCGATCAACCGGACCGCGGAGCCCGCGTCGAGGAACAGCACCGCGGCACCCAGGCGCGACCACAACTGCTGGACGGCGGGCTTGACCGAACCGTCCGGCACGACCGCGTCCGCCCCCAGGAGACCGGCGAGGTCGGCGGCGTCACCGCGCTGAGCCGGGCCCGCGAACACACCGATCACTTCTTGGTTCCCCACAACAACGTCACCGGGACTGCCGGAGCGAAACCCGAGTCGAGCAGGCGGGAGGCGGTCCAGTGCACGCCCTCCACCTCGTACCCGGCCGCCACCAGCGCATCACGCGCGGGCACGATCTCGTCGACGCTCTCGGTCGCGACGACCACGCGTCGTGCGTTCACGGCCGCGCACGCCTTGACCTCGGCGAGCTGACCGCGGCCGACGAACACGGCGTCCGGCCGGGGCAGCGCGGCCGTGTCCAGTTCGGCTTCTTCAACGCGCACGTCAACGCCGTGCGCCGCGGCGTTCGCGATGATGCGCACGCACTGCACGGGATCCGGCTCGACCGCGAGCACCGCGGCACCCAGCCGCGCGCATTCCACTGCCACCGCGCCAGAACCGGCCAGCACGTCCCAGACCAGCACGCCGGGCCGCGGGGCGAGACGAGCCAGCACGAACGCGCGGACCTCGGCGCCGAGCACGTGCGTGCGGCTCGCGAACTCCTCGTCCGGCAGCGCCCAGCCGTCGTTCGACTGGAGGAACTCGTTGTCCGCCAGGCACAACACCGCGTCGGGCGCGGTCCAGCGACGCGTCACCGCGTCCTTCGGGTCCACAGTGGACAGCTCGCCGGAGTCCGACACCGTCAGCATGCGCCGCCAGCCGGCGAGGCCCGCGCCGATCTCAGCAGGACCGATGCCTTCGGTGAGCTTGACGATCACGGCCGAGCGGGCGCGGCACACGTTCAGCGCAGGACGCAGCCCGTCCGCCGCGTCGACGATCTCGACGGGGCGCCCGGCCGCCTCCTGCAGCGCTTCGACGGTCATCAGTTGGCGGGCCGCTTGGGCTTACGGGCGGCCGGCTTCTTCTTCGCGGTCGACGTGGAGGCACGAACCGTCGGCGGCTTCGGCTTCTCCGCCGCGACCACGGTCAGCTTCGGCTTCGGAGCGGGCTCCTCGGCCGGCTTGCGCACGGACTGCTGTATTTCCTCCACCGCCGTCCACGCCGGATTCGGCTCCGCAACAGTGGCGGCGGGCACGGGCTCGTCGACGCGCGTCGAGATGCGCGTGGCGGCACGGCGCGACCAGCGGGTCGGCCGGGCGGCGCGGATCGGCTCGTCCACCGACGACGTGGCGGACGTGGAGACCCGCCGGGTCGGCTGCTTCACGGCAGCTCCGACCAGGAACAACGTCGGGCGGTACAGCTTGTGCTTCTTCACCACCGACTCCAGCTCGCCGACCGTGGTGTGCACGACCAGTTCGTCGGCCTGGCTGACCTTGTACGCGACGACGACCGGGGTCTGCTCGGAGTAGCCGCCCTGCAGGAGCTTCTCGACGAACTGACCGGTGCGCGCGCCCGAGACCGTGGCGGCCATCGTGGTCTGCAGCGCGGCGAACTCGGCGACCAGCTCGCTGCTCTCCGGCGAGATCAGCACGGTCGACGACGCCTCGGTCAGCGTGATCTCGCGGCCGATCTTGGCGGCGGCGGCGGCGACCACGGCGACACCGGGCACCACGTCGACCTCAAGGCCGAGACGCACGCACAGGTCGTGCTGTTCCTGCACACCACCACCGGTCGCGGCGTCACCCGCGTGCAGCCGGACGACCGTCTGGCGCGAGGCGGCGGCGCGGCGGTAGATGTCCGTGATCTCCTCCTGCGTCACGCGCGAGAAGTCGACCAGCTCGGCATCCGCGCGGGCGTGCTCGCGGACGCACTCGGCGTCCACCGCGGCGGGCGCCCAGATGACGACGTCGGCTTCCGCGATGCGGCGCGCGCCTCGGAGAGTGATGAGGTCAGCGGCACCCGGACCGGCACCGACGAAGGAGACCCGACCGGTCGTCGTCACGACAGCTCCACAGGGGTTCGGCTTTGGCTTAAGCGAAGACCGTACCGTCTGCCGCTCCGGCCACGAACGGGTGGCAGGCCCGCACGAACCGGGCTACGGCTTCCGGATCACCGGCGGGGTGCGTGTGGAGGTACGACGCGTGCACTCCCCCGGCCACGAATCCTTCTGCGACGGGCCGGGAATC
The DNA here is from genome assembly GCF_040611995.1 of Lentzea sp. NPDC006480. Classification (NCBI taxonomy): domain Bacteria; kingdom Bacillati; phylum Actinomycetota; class Actinomycetes; order Pseudonocardiales; family Pseudonocardiaceae; genus Lentzea; species Lentzea sp. NPDC006480. Next base: position 48,617 of record NZ_JBEXPJ010000018.1, on the reverse strand, counting down.
GACGCCGCGCCAGTGCCACGCGGGCGGGGTCGAGTGCGGTGTGGACAGCTGGGTGCGGTGGAACTCGTGGCCGGTCACGCGGCTGCCGGGCGGGTGCAGCGGCGAGCTCGTGGACGCCACCGCGTCCCGGTAGCCCAAGGTCAGCTTCGGCGTCATGAACCCCTCGGCGTCGAGCACGCCGCACATCGGGTGACCGTCAAGTGATCTTGCCAGGTAAAGAAGTCCGCCGCACTCCGCGTGGACCGGCGCACCCGATCGAGCGAACCGCGTCACGGCGTCGCGCAACTTCGCGTTGGCCGACAACGCTTCCGCGTGCTGCTCCGGGAAGCCACCGGGGAGCACCAGGCCCGCAGTGCCCTCCGGGAGATCTTCGTCGTTGAGCGGATCCACGACGGCCACGGCCGCGCCCGCGGCTTTGAGGACCTCGACGTGTTCCGCGTAGCCGAACGTGAAAGCTGCTCCACCCGCGACGGCGATCAGCGGTTCGCCGGTGACCGGTTCTACCCGGGGTTCCCACGCGGCCACGGCCATCGACGGAACCGAGCTCGCCAGTCTGCGGACGGCGTCGAGATCGACGTGCTTGGCCACCGCGGCGGCGATCGCGTCCACCGCCCGGACTGCTTCCGGGCCGTGCTCTGCCGCCGTGACGAGGCCCAGATGCCTTGAGGGCAGAGAGAACTGCGGGTCTCGTGGCAGCACGCCGAGAACGTCGAGGCCCACCTCGTCGCACGCTGATCTGAGGACCTGCTCGTGGCGTTCGGAACCGACCTGGTTGAGGATCACGCCGCCGAGCCGGACCGTCGGGTCGTAGCCGCGGAAGCCGTGCAGCAGGGCCGCGAGTGATCGGCTCTGACCGCGTGCGTCCACGACGAACAGCACCGGGGCGTTGATCAGCTTGGCGACGTGTGCGGTCGAGCCGACGCCTGCTGTGTCGACACGGCCGTCGAACAGGCCCATGACGCCTTCGACGACCGCGATGTCACAGCCCTTGGAACCGTGTGCGAACAGGCCGGGGATCCGGTTTTCGCCGACCATGACCGGGTCGAGGTTGCGACCCGGCTTCCCGGTGGCCAGCGAGTGGTAGCCGGGGTCGATGTAGTCCGGGCCGACCTTGAACGGCGCGACCCGCGACCCGGCGCGGCGCAACGCGGCCATGAGGCCCGTCGCGACCGTGGTCTTGCCGCTGCCGGAGGCCGGGGCCGCGACGACCAGTCTGTTCACCACCTGGTCTCCCGCTGACCCGGACGGGCGGCCGTGCCCATCAGCCCGTTCACCACTCGATCCCCCGCTGGCCCTTCTGCCCGGCGTCCATCGGGTGCTTGACCTTGGTCATCTCCACGACGAGATCGGCGGCGTCGATCAGGACTTGTGGTGCGTACCGGCCGGTGATCACGACGTGCTGGTGGCCGGGGCGGTTCGCGAGCACGTCGACCACCTCGTGCACATCGATCCAGCCCCAGTGCAGCGGGTAGGTGAACTCGTCGAGGACGTAGAAGCCGTGGCGTTCGGCCTGGAGGCGGCGGGCGATCTCCTCCCAGCCCTCCCTGGCGGCTGCGGCGTGGTCGTCCTCGGTGCCCTGCTTGCGGGTCCAGGACCAGCCCTCGCCCATCTTGTGCCACTCGACGGCGCCGCCCTCGCCGGTCTCGTCGTGGAGTTTGCCGAGCGCCTTGAACGCGGACTCCTCGCCGACCTTCCACTTGGCGGACTTCACGAACTGGAACACGCCGATGTCCCAGCCCTGGTTCCAGCCGCGCAACGCCATGCCGAACGCCGACGTCGACTTCCCCTTCATCTCACCGGTGTGCAGCATGAGCAACGGCCGATTGCGACGCTGTCTCGTCGTCAGGCCGTCCTTGGGCACCTCGGTGGGCTGTCCCTGTGGCACTGGGGTTTCTCCTTATGCGGCGCGGACGACGCCGGCGAGGTGGTCGGCGCTGAGCTGGTCGAGGCGGACACAGGTGCCCTGGAGGGCTTCGGCGACCTTCTGCGCGAGGCCGAGGCGGATGTGGCCCTGTTCGCAGTCGACGACCACGACGGCGGTCCGTTCGAGCAGGCCCGCGGCTTTGAGCGCGTCCTTGGTGGGGTCGCCGCCGAGTCCGGACGACGTGGCGCGGCCGTCGGTGAGGAGGACGACCAGGGGGCGCTTCTGCGGGTCCCTGAGCCGTTCGATCTCCAGGATCTTGTGGGCCTTGAGGATGCCGTCCGCGAGTGGAGTGCGGCCTCCGGTGCGCATCTTCTTGAGACGGGTTGCCGCCGCGTCCACGGAAGTCGTCGGGGGCAAAGCGACTTCGGCCGTGCCGCCGCGGAACGTGATCACGCCGACCTTGTCCCGGCGCTGGTAGGCGTCGCGGAGCAGCGAGACGACCGCGCCGCTCACCGCGGACATGCGCTGACGCGCGGCCATTGAGCCCGAGGCGTCGACCACGAACAGGATGAGGTTGGACTCCTTGCCCTCCCGCACGGCCTTGCGCAGGTCTGCTGCCGTCAGGAGGAGTCCGGGGCCGCTGCGGCCGCGTTCGCGCTGGTGCGGTGCGGCGTTCAGGAGCGTGTCGACGAGGTGGAGCCCACTTCCGTCCACTTTGGACGAACGGACGATCCGGCCGGTGCGGGCGCGGGCCCTGGAACGCTTGCCCGGCGCGCCTTCTCCGACTCCGGGGACTTCCAGCAGCCTGGCCTTGAACGCCGGGGCGGGTTCCGGGGCCGGACGGTCGTTGGGCGCGTTTCCGTTGCCTGCCGGACCTTCCTGCGGTTCGGGGAGCTCACCGCCGCCGGGGCCGTCGTCGTCCGGGCCGCCGTCGTCGTTGGCGTGCTCGGCCGCCTCGCGCATGGCGTCTTCGAGCTGCTGCTCCTCGATGCCGGGCTCGTCGAACGGGTCGCGCCTGCGGCGGTGCGGGAGGGCGAGCCGGACGGCGGTTTCCACGTCCAGCTCTTCGACCTGGGTCGCGCCTCGCCAGGCCGCGTGGGCGGTGGCGGCGCGGGCGACGACGAGGTCGGCGCGCATGCCGTCGACCTCGAAAGCCGCGCAGACAGCGGCGATCCGGCGCAGCTCACTGTCCGGAAGAGACACTTGGGGAAGGTTTTCGCGTGCGTGGGTGATCTGCTGCTTGAGCTTGGCGTCTTCCTCGGCCCACCTGGCGGCGAATCCTGTGGGATCGGCTTCGTAGGCGAGCCGGCGGCGGATGACCTCGGTGCGGATGCTGACGTCGCGCGCGGCCTTCACCGCGACCGTGAGCCCGAACCGGTCGAGCAGCTGCGGCCGAAGCTCGCCTTCCTCGGGGTTCATCGTGCCGACCAGCAGGAACTGGGACGGGTGCGAGATGGACACGCCTTCGCGTTCGACGTGTGCACGGCCCATCGCGGCGGCGTCGAGCAGCAGGTCGACGAGGTGGTCGTGAAGCAGGTTGACCTCGTCGACGTAGAGCACGCCCCGGTGCGCGGCGGCGAGCAGGCCCGGCTGGAACGCCCGCACGCCCTCGGTCAGGGCCTTCTCCAGGTCGAGCGAGCCGACCAGGCGGTCCTCGGTGGCGCCCACCGGCAGTTCGACGAGCTTGGCTGGCCGCCGCTCGGCTCCCTCGTGCGGCGCGTCGGGGCAGTCGGTGCTGCCGGGGACGCAGCCGAAGCGGCAGTTCCGCGAGACGTCCAGCTCCGGCAGCAGCGCGGCAAGGGCACGCACGATGGTCGACTTCGCGGTCCCCTTCTCGCCGCGGACGAGAACGCCGCCGATGCCGGGGTGCACGGCGTTCAGCAGCAGGGCCAGCCGGAGGTCGTCATGTCCGACGACAGCCGAAAAGGGGTACATGCTCAGCGAAGTCCTTCCTCGGGTGTCCACGCCCGTGGCCGGTCGAATGAAGAGGGGGCGAGTTCCTGGCTCCCAGGGCTGGCCTGGTCACAGTCGCGGGCACGGCGCCGGACTCACACCGGCTTCCTCGCGCTCCCCTCACAGCCCCGGCATCGTCGCACTTCGCACCGCCGGGTCCAACAGCCAGGTGAGCGACGTCGCCCTAGATCAGGCTCTGGAACTCCGCCCAGGCCTCCCCGACCTCGTCCGCCGTCCACTCCAGCGCGGGCTCGGCGACCGTGATCTCGGTCTTGGCGAGCGTGCCGTCCCGCCAGAAGCCGCCGAGGAACTTGCCGCTCAGCTCCTTGAGCCGGGCCGGGTCGCCGGGCAGGTGCAGCGCGAACTGGTGGGTGTGCGGTTCGGGCAGTCCCATCGCCGCCGCCACGACCTTGGCGTGCTGCACCTGGGCGCCCAGGCGGGGCAGCACGGTGTCCAGGCCGTGCAGGGCGGAGAGAGCGGCGGGCCACTGCTGGAAGAGCATGCCGCCGTAGCGGTGACGCCAGACGCGTGCCTGGTCGATGAAGTCCTGGGTGCCGGCCAGCGCGGCGCCGGAGATGCCTTCGAGCGACTTGTAGAACGACACGTAGACCGAGTCGAACAGGCCCGCGATCTCGGGAAGCGGCTTGCCGAGGCCGTGGGTGCTCTCCCAGAGGCGGGCGCCGTCGAGGTGCACCACGGCGTCGCGATCGCGGGCGGCGTCGACCGTCGCGGTCAGCTCGTCCCAGGTCGGGAGGATGAAGCCGGCCTCGCGGTCCGGGACTTCGAGCAGCAGCGTGCCGAACGGTTCGGGGCAGGTGGCGACCTCGTCGTTGCGGACCTTGACCGGGCGGAGGCCGGACAGCACGGTCAGCGCGTCGTCCTCGTGGTGCAGCGGGTGGGCCTGGGGATGCATCGCCACGATCGGGTTGTGGGTGCGGTCGGCCCAGCACTTGAGGGCGATCTGCTGCGCCATGGTTCCGGTCGGCACGAACAGCGCGGCCTCGGTGCCCAGCAACTGCGCCACCCGAGTTTCGAGGGCGCCCACCGGACCGCCGTCGCCGTAGCGGTCGGGATCGACGTCCGGCACGGGGCCGAGCGTCTCCAGAAGAGTCCGCTTCCTGACGCCGGAGAGCTGTCGGTTCATCACCTGGGCATCAAACCTCAGGTCAGCGGCTCACTGCCACCGACTTCGGGGCGCGGAAGGACAGCAGGTTGAGCCACTCGGGGTTGTCACCGAGGAGGCGCAACGACGGTTCGTGCTCGGCGACGGTCTGCAGGGTCACCGCGGCTTCGAGGCGGGCCAGGCCGGCGCCGAGGCAGAAGTGGCGGCCGTAGCCGAACGCCAAGTGCTTGGGGTCGGTTTCCTTGCCGCTCAACAACAACACGAGTTCGGCGCCTTGCGGGATGCGGGTGCCCGAGAGGACCACCTCACGGGCGGTCAGGCGGCGCCAGGTCACGACCGGGGTTTCGGTTCGGAGCACGTCCTCCACGAACGACTCGGCGACGTCGCGTTGGGGCAAACGTGCCCACAGGTCGCGGTTCTGGAGGGCACGCCGGAGTGCGGTGGAGAGCAGCTGGGTCGTGGTCTCCTGGCCCGCGATGAGCAGGAAGTAGCAGAGGCCGGCGGAGTCCTCTGCGGACACACCGGCATCGGCGAGGGCTTGGAACAGTTCGCCGTCGCGGGCGTGATAGCGCTTGACCAGCCACTGGTGGAAGTCGCCCACGTCGTCGACCAGTTCGAGCTGACGTTCGGTGGAGATGTTGCCCCAGAAGAACTCCAGCGAACCCGTGCTCCAGCGCTTGAGCGTCGGGATGTCGACGTTCTCCAGGCCGAGCAGCTCCATCAGCACGATGGCGGGCAGGTCCCACGCCAGGTCGCTGACAAGATCAATTTGGCTGAGATCTGAGCCACCCAGGCGTTCCAAAACGAGCGCACGAATGCGAGGCTCCGCGGCGGCGACCCGAACCGGCGTGAAGAACGACGCGACGAGTTTCCGCAGGCCGGCGTGCGACGCTGACCCGTTGTTCGCGAGTGTCGGTGGCAGCGAGAACCGGGCTCTGACGAGAGCGCGCAGCGCTGCGGGCGCGACCGGCGTGACGGCGGTCAGCGCGTTGTCGGGCAGGTAGGTGACGGGGTCGGCGAGGATCGCGCGCACGTCGTCGTAGGCCGACACCACCCAGCGGCCGTCGCAGAACCGCACCGGTTCGGTGAGGTCGGCGCGCGTGAAGGTGAACAGGTCCACGAGCGGGACGCTAGTCGGCGGATGGGAGACTCAGGCGGTGACCGTGAGCACAACTGAGGCGATTTCCAGTGGTGGTGAGTCGACGCTCGACTGGATCGACGTCCGCTCTGAGGCGCGGGCCAAGGCGGGGCTGACCCGCCGCGTCCGGCCGCGCACTTCGGACTCGACGGACCTCGACCTCGCCAGCAACGACTACCTCGGGCTCGCGAAGGACAAGCGCGTCGCGGGTGCCGCGGCCGCCGCGACGTTGAAGTGGGGCGCGGGGTCCACCGGCTCGCGCCTGGTCACCGGGTCGACGGAGCTGCACGCCGAACTGGAGTTCGAACTCGCGAACTTCTGCGGCTCTCAGTCGGCGCTCGTGTTCAGCAGCGGCTACCTGGCGAACCTCGGCGCGGTCACGGCTCTGTCCGGGCCGGGCACGGCGATCGTGGCCGACCAGCACATCCACGCGTCGCTGATCGACGGCACGCGGCTGTCCAAGGCGGACGTCGTCGTCGCGGACCACTGCGACGTCGGCAAGGTCCGGCACGCTTTGGAGACCCGCGGCAAGCGGCGCGCGATCGTGGTCACCGACTCGGTGTTCTCGGTGGACGGCGACATCGCGCCGCTCAACGAACTGCACGAGGCCTGCCGCGCCAACGGTGCCGCTTTGGTGGTGGACGACGCGCACGGACTTGGTGTGGTCGGGCCCGGCGGACGGGGCGCGGTCGCCGAGGCGGGCATCGTCAGGGCGCCGGACGTGATCACGACTTTGACGCTGAGCAAGTCGCTCGGCGCGCAGGGCGGTGCGGTGCTCGGCCCGAGCCGGGTGATCAAGCATCTGATCGACACCGCGCGCACGTTCATCTTCGACACCGGCCTGGCCCCGTCGAGCGCGGCGGCGGCTCTCACCGCGATCAAGATTCTGCGTGAGGAACCGGACCGTCCCGAGCGCGCGCTGACCGTGGCGCACGACCTGTCGAACCGGCTGAAGGAAGCCGGGTTCCAGGTCAGCACGCCGACGGCCGCCGTGGTGAGCGTGCGGGCGCCGTCGCCGGAGCAGGCGTTCCAGTGGGCCGAGGCGTGCCGGACTCAGGGCGTGATCGTCGGGTGCTTCCGGCCGCCCTCGGTGCCGGACCAGATCAGCAGGCTGCGGCTGACCGCACGTGCCGACCTGACCGAGGCCGACATCGAGCGCGCGGTCCGCGTGATCACGGAGTGCGCCGCGACCGCCGGAGTTGAACGCCGCCCTCGGTGAGCTCCCCTGGCTTCCGAAGCAGTACGCGGGGAGCTTTCGTACGCTCCTGCAGTACGAAAGGGCCCCGCGTACGGCCAGGCGAGCAGGGCGGGTGACTACGGGGTGCGGCGCATCGTCAGGTGCGGGATGCCGTCCTCGATGAACTCCGCACCCTCCGCCACGAAGCCGAACGACGCGTAGAAGTCCGCGACGTAGGTCTGCGCGTCGAGCACGCAGGACGTGGTGCCGATGTCCGCCAGGGCAGCCTGCATCAGCCGGCGGCTGTACCCGCGGCCCCGAGCCATGCGGGCGGTGGCGACCCGGCCGATGCGGAAGGTGCCGTCCGGCTCCTCCAGCAGGCGCAGGTAGGCGAGCGGGTCGTGCGAGCCGTCGGCTTCCAGCCAGAAGTGCCGGCTTCCCGGTTCCAGGTCGCGGCCGTCCACGTCGCAGTAGACGGAGTTCTGCTCGACTACGAAGACGTCCTGGCGCAGCCGCAGGATGGCGTAGAGCTGGGCGGGGCTCAGGTCGAGTCCCCACTGCCGGCGCAGGGTGGCCGGAAACTGTGTGGTTCGCACCGCACCTTGGATATCAGAAGCCCAGCACGGACCGGTAGTGCGCGAGACGGGTGTAGACGCCCGGTTCATCCGCCCGCGCGCAGCCGCGGCCGTACGACACGACGCCGGCCAGCCTGCCCCGGACGACCAGAGGGCCGCCGGAATCGCCCGTGCACGCGTCACGGTTTCCTCGTCCTGCGCACAACATCGCACCCGGCCGGTAGTCCGGCTCCTTCAGCATGCACTCCTGGTCCGACAAGATCGGCACGGTCACCTTGCGCAGCGTCATGGCCGGTGGCGTGTTCTCGGCGGTGCGGCCCCAGCCGAGGACGGTGCCCTCGTCGCCCACCTCGCCCAAGGAGATCGTTCGGTACGGCAGCTCGCGGGCCAGCGTCAGGATCGCCACGTCGTCGCCCTTGGTGACCTCACGGTAGTCCGGGTGCCGCCACACGTCGGCGACCTGGACTTCGACGCCGTCGCCACGAGAGCGCAGGTCGGTGCGGCCCGCTACGACGTGGAGCTGCGCGGCCGGGCGCTGGTCCTTGCCGAGCACGCCCTTCAGCGTGGCGCAGTGGGCGGCGGTCATGACCTTGTCCGGCGCCACCAGGGCGCCGCCGCAGATCAGCTGGCCGTCGGTGGTGGTGATCGCCACAACCCACGGGGTGTCCGACACCCGCGCGGGTGTCCCCCCAACGATCGCATCAGCCGAAGACGCACCGTTGACCAGCGCGATCACCGCTGCGATCACGGCAAACCGCTTACCCCTCACGGACCACTCCTCGTTGCGCCAGGTGGACGATTGGTCACCTACGGTAGCGATCGCGCTAGGACGGCGTCAAAACCGGAGATTCTCGTGTTAGTGTCCCGTTAGACCGGAGATTTTGCGGTCAGTGGCACAGATCACGGGGGTATGTACGGTGTTGTTCGACTTCGGCCAGGTTCCGGCCTTTCTCATCGCGTGCGCGGTCGTCATCGTGACCCCCGGTGTTGACGCGTTCCTGTTGCTGCGCACGTCACTGCGGTCGGGCACCCGCTCCGGGCTACTGGCGCTGGCGGGGATCCACTCGGCCGCGGCGGTCCAGGTCGCGCTGGTGATCTCGGGCCTCGGCGTGGTGCTCGCGCGGTACCCGATGGTGCTCACGGCACTGCGCTGGATCGGTGCGGCCTACCTGCTCTACCTCGCGGTTTCCATCGCGCGCGGCCTCATCAAGCGAGACGCGGACCAACCGGAAGAGGTCATCAGCAACCGGCCGTTCCGCCAGGGCTTCCTGACCAACATCACGAACCCGAAGATGATCCTCTTCTCGCTCGCGTTCCTGCCGCAGTTCATCGGATCGGGTGAACCGACACCTCAGCTCGCGATGCTGGCGGCGGTCTTCCTCGGCCTCGCCGCGATCTGGGAGCTGATGATCGTGCTGGCGGCCTCCCGGATGGCCGGGAAGCTCAAGCGGCCAGGCGTCACGACGGCGCTCGACGCGGTCTGCGCGACGGTGTTCCTGAGCATGTCCGTGGGGCTTGTGCTCTGAGGCAGACTCGCTTGCGTGGCGGATCGACTGCAGGCCCTGCGCGACGCACTGGCCGCGCATCCCGGTGAACCCGTGTCGTTCGACCAGCTGGTCGCCGAGGTCTGGCAGGGCGATCCGCCGAAACACCCGCGAGCGGCGCTGCGCACGTTGGTCCAGCGGCTGCGCGCCACCGAGCGAGTGATCACCGAACCGTCCGGTTACCGGCTCGTCGCCCGCCCGCCCGCACCTTGCCAGCTGCCCGCGGACCTGCCTGATTTCGTGGGCAGGAAAGAGGAGTTCGCGAAGCTGCGGGAGCTGGACGCACCGGTGCGGGTGATCACCGGCCTGCCCGGTGTCGGCAAGACCGCGCTCGCCGTGCGGGAGGCCTACCGGTTACGCGAGCAGTTCCCGGACGGCCAGCTGTACGTCAACCTGCGCGGCTACTCCACCGGCCCGTCGATGACCGTCGAGCAGGCGCTCGCCAGGTTCGTGAAGGTTCTCGGCGGCGGCCCGGAGGACGACTACCGGGCGCTGCTGCGCAACCGGCGGGTGCTGGTGGTGCTCGACAACGCGACCGAGGACGTGATCGCCCCGCTGCTCCCCGAGGAGCCCGGCTGCGCGGCGTTGATCACCAGCCGCGCGGAGATGCCGAAGTTCCCGCAGGTCAACTTGGGTGTGCTGGCGGATCTGGAAGCACGCGAGCTGCTCGAACGGATGCGCGTCGACGGCGACACGAACGAACTGATCGAGCTGTGCGCGCGGCTGCCGCTGGCTCTGCGCATCGCCGGGGCCAACCTCGCCGGCCGCCATCTGCCGGACTACGTGGCGGAACTGCGCGAGCACCGGCTGGAGGCGTTGGAGATCGAGGAGGACGACACCGCCGTGCGGGCGGCGTTCGACCTCTCCTACCGGAAGCTGTCGGAACGGGCGCGGCGGACGTTCGACTTCCTCGGCGCCGTGCCGGGTCCGGACATCCCGCGCACCCTCGTGGGTGACACGATCGACGAGCTCGTCGTGGCGAACCTGGTGCAGAGCAACGGAAACGACCGCTACCAGCTGCACGACCTGCTGCGCCTGTACGCCCATTCCCGTGCGACACCACAAGACCGGCGCACGGTCTTCGACTGGTACCTCGCCAGGGCGGACGGTGCCGACGCCGCGCTGAACGCCGGATTCACCCGACTGCTGCCGCCTGTGCCGGAAGCCGTGCCGTTCGCCGACGAGCACGAGGCCCAGGCGTGGTTCGAGGCCGAGCGGCTGAACCTGGTCGCACTGGCCGAGGACCAGCCGGACGCCGCACTGGTCGCCGCTCTGCGCGCACACCTGTCCCTCACCGGGCCCTTCGCCGACCTGCGCTCGATCGCCCGTGCCGCGCTCGCCAGGGAGACCGGGCAACGCGCGGCCGCGATGCGCGTGTGCCTCGGGTATCTGGACTACCGCTTCGGTGACCACCGCTCCGCCATCGAGCACTGCGAGCGGGCGATCGCCGAGTTCCGGGCCGCGGGCCGGCAGGCGGAGGAGTCCGTGGCGCTCAACATGCTCGCCGGCGCCTATCACAGCCTCGGCGAGCTCGACCTCGCGCGCAGGCATCTCGGTGCGGCGATCGAGCTGTACCTGGCGAACGACCTGAAGCCGAACCTCATCGGCGGCCTCGGCAACCTCGGGTTGCTGGAGCTGGAGCTCGGCAACCTCGACGCCGCGGAGAAGACGCAACGCCGGTCGATCGGGCTGGCGCGCGAGATGGACTACGTGAGCCAGTTAGCGAACCAGCTCGGCAACCTCGCCACGGTGCTGACCGCGCGCAAGAAGTTCGCGGAGGCGGAGGAGGCTTTCCGCGAGGCGCTGGAACTGGCCGGGCGGCACGGCCTGCGTCCGATCGAGATGTTCGTGCTGGTCGAGTTCGCCGAGCTGTTCGCCACCACCGGCAGACGTGACGAGGCCCGCGACCACGCTCTGCGCGCGCTCGAGATGGCCGGGCAGGACAACCCGTTCATCGAGGTCAACGCACGCCTGGTGCTCGCGGGGTTGCACCGTTCGATCGCCGAGTACGACGACGTGCACCGGCGCGCGGCCGACGCCGAGTTCCGGCTCCTGGAAGTGCTCGCACTCGCGGGCAAAGCGGCTCTGTTACGCGAAAACGGCGACGTAGAAGCCGCGAACACGTTGTGCCACAAGGCGATCGAGCGTGCGGAGGCAGCCGGGTTCCGCTACCGCGCCGATCTGGTGCGTGCTCAGCTCAAGTAGGTCGTGACGCGCGTGTAGACGCCAGGGGCGTTGGGGCGGGCGCACCCGATACCCCACGACACGATCCCGGCGAGCCTGCCGTCCACCACGAACGGTCCGCCGGAGTCGTCGACGCACGAGTCGATCCCGCCCTCGGGATACCCGGCGCAGAACATGGCCTCGGCGTCGTACCGCGCGTACGTCCCGGCGCACTGCTCGTCCGCCATCACCGGGATGGAAGCCTTGTGCAGCAACGGACTCTTGTCCGTGTCGTTCTCCGCCTGCCGCCCCCACCCGTACACGACACCGACCTTGCGCGCGGCGTAGACACCGGTGGTGGAGGCAACGGGCAGCACCCGGTACGGCATGGGCCGAGCGAGCGTCAGCAAGGCGATGTCCTTGCCACGCGAGGGAGTCGAGTACCCGTCCGCGATCTGGTACTTCGCGACGACGGACGTCGATCCGCCATCGGTGCGGAGGTCGAGCCTGCCACCGACCACGGTGATCGAACCGGGCTGGCGGCCGTAGACGCAGTGCGCCGCCGTAGTCACGAGATCGGGCCCGACCAGCGCGCCGCCGCAGAACTGGTAGCCGGACGACGTCGTGAGGGCGACCGTCCACGGCGCCTCGTCGGCGTTCTCGACCACGACACCGCCGACGACTCTGGGCTCGGCGTGCGACGGGGTCACCGTGATCACGAGCAGAGCCAGAACCGCCACGAGCAGACGCATGCACCCCACTGAACCCAGGGGCCTAGGAGCCGACAACTCCAGTCGGCAAAGCATCCACGACCGGGTGAAGGTCCTTCGCGTACCGGGAGAGCCGCACGTACACGCCGGGCTTGCCCCTGCGCGCACAGCCCTCGCCCCACGACGTGACGCCGACGAGCTTGCCGCCCGCGACGATCGGGCCGCCCGAGTCGCCCTGGCAAGTGTCGATCTTGCCGCCGTCGTAGCCCGCGCAGAACATGTCCGTCTTCACGAACTGCGGGTACGCCTCCACGCAGTAGTCGTCCGGCAGCACCGGCACCGTGGCCTGCATGAGGAACCGCGACGTCTTGCCGTTCTCGCTGGTGCGGCCCCAGCCGAGCGCGCGCAACGGCGTGCCGGGCTGGTAGAGCGCCCGATCGGTCAGCTCGGCGATGGGCAGCGGGGTGTACGGCAGCGGGCTCTTGAGCGTCAGGACGGCCACGTCCTCGCCCTCGTCCGCCGAGATGTACTGCTTGTGGATCCAGATGTCCGCGGGCATCACCGACACCCCGGAACCACGATCTTGCTTGTCCTCACGGCCGGCGACAACGCGCAGCTCACGGGTGCTGCGGCCGACAGCGCAGTGGGCCGCGGTGAGCACCTTGGACGGCGCGACGATCGTGCCGCCGCAGAACTGCATGCCGTTGTCGTCGGTCAGGTAGACCGCCCACGGGTTGGCCTCGATCGAGGCCCGCTCGCCGCCGATGACCTGCTCACCGGCGGCGGCGGTGCCTGTCGACACCAGCATCGCGGCCGCAACCAGCACCAGGAGTCGTCTCATGACTCCAGATGGTAGCTACTCCGCTGGGCCGTTCGGAGCAACCTTGCTCCACATCCTGCCCGCGGCCCCCATGACGGACTCGCCGATGTCGTTGATCGTCTTGATCAGCGGGTCGGCGGAGTTGCTCATCGACTCCTTGTACGACCGGGCGGCGGACTTCACGTCGTCCGTGAGGTTGGTCGTCGGCCGGTCGTCCTCGCGGCGCGGATACGTGCCGGTCAGGATGTCGCGGTACTCCTCGCTCGCGGCCCAGCGCTGCAGCTCGGCGGCCCGCACCACGACCAGCGGGTGCGAACGGTGCTCGGTGTGCAGGAGCTTGAGGAGGCTGTCGCGGATGTCCTCCACCTCCTCGTACTCCTTCGCCTGCGCGAGGAACGACGCGATGTCGACCTGACCACCCAGGTCACCGGCCATCGCCAGGTGCGTGCGCAACGCGGCCTGCGGGTCCTGGCACGCGAGCAGGCCCGCGCGGTCGCAGGACAGCTCGGTCTTGCGCTGCCACTCGCGCAGCGCCGCGATGACCGCCCGCATGGCGATCGCGCCCGCGGGCACCCAGGCGAACGACGTGGTGAGGTCGATGAGCCGGCGCAGCAGCGTGTTGTAGAGCGCGTGGCCCGACATCACGTGGCCCATCTCGTGGCCGATGAGGAACCGCAGCGACTCGTTGTCGAGCAGGTCGACCGCACCGGTGCTGATCACGATGAACGGCTTGTCGATGCCGTAGGTGAAGCCGTAGACCTGCGCGTTGCGCTCGACGTAGAGCTCGGGGACCTCGTCGAGGTCGAACGTCGCCGCCACCTCGTTGCGGATCCGGTCGATCAACGGGTACTGCTTCGGGCCGACCCGCACGGAGGAAGCCACCTGGAGCAGGCGCTCACCACGCTCGGAGAAAGCACCGGCGACCGCCTTGAGGATCGGTGCCACGGCGGGCACCGCCCTCAGCACCGCGAGGGCGCCTCGGTCGGCTGGATGTTCATAGGCGCGCGGACTGATGCCTGGAAACCGCACCCTCGACGACTGCTCAATATCCCCCGTCACACCCCCAGGTTAGACACGATCCGGACAAGGCTGCACGGAATCGGCGCCGGATGGTTGCAAACTGACGCGGTGACCGACGAAGACACCACCGTCCTGCCGCTGCGTGGCGGTGCTTCCGCGACCCTGGTCCGCAGGCGTGCCGCGGCCAACGACCGCGGCGCGATCCTCTACGTGCACGGGTTCGCCGACTACTTCTTCCAGGAGCACGTGGCCGAGCACTACACGGCCCAGGGCTACGACTTCTACGCGGTCGACCTGCGCGGATACGGCCGCTCGCTGCGCGAAGGCGAGGTCCCGAACTACACGACCGACATGGCCGTGTACTTCGAGGAGATCGACGCCGCCGTCGCCAAGGTTCGCGAAGAGCATTCACGTGTCGTGCTGATGGGCCACTCGACCGGTGGCCTCACCACGTCGTTGTGGGCGCATGAACGACGCTCCAGCGACCTCATCACCGCGTTGGTGCTCAACAGCCCGTGGCTGGACGTCGTCGAGCCGCCGTTCATGCGCCAACTGGTTCGCGTGATCGGTCAGATCGCACCCAAGGTGAAGATCCGCGCGAACCTCGGCGACGCCTACGGGTCGGCGATCCACAGCTCGCGGCACGGCGAGTGGGACTTCGACCTGAAGTGGAAGCCGCTCGCGGGCTTCCCGGTGCTCGCGGGATGGATCCGGGCGATCCTCATCGCGCAGGAGAAGGTCCACAACGGACTCGACGTGCGGGTGCCCGTGCTGGTGCTGCACTCGGACAAGAGCATGTTGAACGCCAAGGCCTGGAGCGAGGACGTGTCCAAGGCGGACGCGGTGCTCGACGTCGAGGGCATGAGGAAGTGGGGTCCGAAGATCGGATCATCCGTCAAGGTCGTGGAGATCAAGGACGGCATGCACGACCTGTTCCTCTCGTCCGAGCCGGTGCGGGCGGCCGCGCTCGCCGAGATCGACGAGTTCCTGAAAACGGCTTGACCTCGTCGTAGGTCGAGGTTCGAGACTGGTCGTCATGAACATCGACTTCAACGCCTGGTACGCGCTCGAAAGCGCGATGCAGGACGAGAAGAATCGCCGCGTCAGCCGGGCGACGTTGAAGCGCGTCGCCCGGTTCGCACGGCCGCAGCGCCGTGCCGTGTACGCGTTGCTGGCCACGAGTTCCGTTGCCGCCGTGCTGGCCGTGGCCTCGCCGGTGCTGGCCGGCCGGGTGATCGACCAGATCGTCGGCGGCCATGACATCGGGCTCGTCGTGTGGCTGGCTCTGGCGATCGCCGGGGTGGCGGTGCTGGAGGCCGGCTTCTCGCTGGCAGAGCGGTGGCAGTCGTCGCGGGTCGGCGAGGACCTGATCCTGCGGCTGCGGCAGTCCGTCTTCGACCACGTGCAACGGATGCCGATCGCGTTCTTCACCCGCACGCGCACCGGAGCGTTGGTGTCGCGGCTGAACAACGACGTGATCGCGGCGCAGCGGGCGTTCTCCGAGACGATCTCCGGCGTGGTCACGAACGTGATCGCGCTGGTGTTGACGCTGGCCGTGATGCTGACGCTGTCGTGGCAGGTCACGGTGCTCGCGATGGTGCTGCTGCCGATCTTCCTGATCCCGGCGCGGCGGATGGGCAAGCGGTTGGCGTCCATGCACCGCGAGGCCGCCAACCTCGACTCGGCGATGACGACGCAGATGACCGAGCGGTTCTCGGCGCCGGGCGCGACGTTGATCAAGCTGTTCGGGCGGCCGTCGTTGGAGAGCATGGAGTTCGGAGCGCGCGCTCGGCGCGTGCGGGACATCGGCGTGCGGACTGCTGTGGCGCAGTGGCTGTTCCTCGTCGCGTTGACTTTGGTGTCGTCGTTGGCGCTCGCGTTGGTCTACGGGCTGGGCGGGTACTTCGCGATCGTCGGGCAGATGGCGCCGGGGACGATCGTGACGCTGGCCTTGTTGTTGACGCGGTTGTACGCGCCGTTGACCGCGTTGGCCGGCGCACGGGTCGACGTGATGACCGCGCTGGTGTCGTTCGAGCGGGTCTTCGAGGTGCTGGACCTGCCGCCGCTGATCAAGGAGAAGCCGGGCGCTGTCGCCGTTCCGGATGGACCGGTCTCCGTGGAGTTCTCGGACGTCCGGTTCGCCTACCCGTCCGCGGACAAGGTGTCGCTGGCTTCGCTGGAAGAGGTCGCGTCGCTCGACACCCGTGGTGGTGAGGAGATCCTCGGCGGGATTTCGTTCGTCGCCGAGCCTGGATCGTTGATCGCGCTGGTGGGTGCGTCGGGTGCGGGCAAGTCGACCGTCGCCTCGTTGGTTCCTCGCTTGTACGACGCGGACTCCGGCTCTGTTCGGCTGTCCGGGGTGGACGTTCGGGAGCTGTCGTTCGACTCGATCCGCGAGACCGTGGGCATGGTGACGCAGGACGGGCACCTGTTCCACGAGTCGATCGGGGCGAACCTGAGGCTGGCCGCGCCTTCTGCCTCCGATGAGGAGTTGTGGGACGCGTTGAAGCGCGCTCGGCTGTCGGACCTGGTGTCGTCGTTGCCGGATCAGCTGGACACCGTGGTGGGGGAACGCGGCTACCGGTTGTCGGGTGGCGAGCGGCAGCGGCTGACGATCGCGCGGTTGCTGCTGGCCAAGCCGCGCGTGGTGATCCTGGACGAGGCGACCGCACATCTGGACTCGCGCTCCGAGGCGGCGGTGCAGGAGGCACTGGTCGAGGCACTGGCCGGGCGAACGTCGTTGGTGATCGCGCACCGGCTGTCGACGATCCGGGCCGCCGACCAGATCCTCGTGGTTGACCACGGTGCGATCGTCGAGCGTGGTACGCATGAGGAGCTGCTGGCCCTGGAGGGCCACTACGCCAAGCTGTACCGCACGCAGTTCAGCGAAGAACCGATCGGAACGCCATGACCATTCCCTCGCCCGACAACCTCTACCCGCTGCCGGACATCGCCCGGACCGTGCAACTGCGGCCGTTGGTGAAGAACCCGCAGATCGAGGTCGGTGAGTACACCTACTACGACGACCCGTTCCACGCCGAGGAGTTCGAGCGCCGCAACGTGCTCTACAACTTCGGCGAGGAGAAGCTGGTCATCGGGCGGTACTGCGCGCTGGCCGAGGGGGTCCGGTTCATCATGTCCGGTGGGAATCACCGGACTGACGGGGTGTCGACCTTTCCGTTCACGATCTTCGGCGGGGCTTGGGGCGAGAAGACGCTCGACATCGCGTTGGGGGCGGCTTCTCGTGGGGACACCGTGGTGGGCAACGACGTCTGGATCGGGTACCAGGCTTTGATCATGCCTGGGGTGCGGATCGGGAACGGGGCGATCATCGCGTCCGGGTCGGTGGTGGTGTCGGACGTGCCGGCTTACGGGGTGGTCGGCGGGAATCCGGCGAAACTGCTGAAGAAGCGGTACAGCGACGAGGAAATCGAGTTGCTGGAGCAGATCGCCTGGTGGGACTGGCCGGTCGAGAAGGTCACCGAGCACGTCCGGGTGATCATGGCCGGGACGCCCGCGGAGCTGGCCGAGGTGGCGGGCTGAGATCGGTTTGGCGGCGACCGAGTGAACTTTGGCGGCGAATCGATCTGAGCGCGCGACCATGAGCACATGGAGTACGACCGCTACTGCGACCTGACGATGCGCGGCGGCACGACCAGCGGTGTTGTGTACCCGCTGGCGGTTGCGTCGCTGGCGCGCCACTACGAGTTCAAGCAGATCGGAGGGGCGTCCGCCGGGGCCATCGCGGCGGGGTTCACCGCGGCGGCTGAACGCGGGCGTGGTTCCGGTGGGTTCGAGAAGCTGGCCAAGCTGATCGACTGGTTCACCTCCGGGACCGGGGCGGAGCAGTGGCGGATGGCGCAGTTGTTCCAGCCCAACGAGAAGACGCGGGCGCTGTACCGGATCGTCGTGGCGACCATGCAGAAGCGGGACACGACCGGGCGCAGTGCGATCTCGTGCCTGTTCTTCGCGTTGCTCGGCGCTGTTGGCCTGCGGGCGAAGGCCGTGCTCGCGTTGATGGCGTTGTTGTGGCTGGGCGGGCCGGTGCTGTGGTCGGCGTGGCTCGCGCCCGCGACGTATCCGGGGTGGCTCGCCGCGCTGGTCGTGGTCCTCGCGCTGGCGTGCGTGGTGCTGGCGCTGTGGCCGTTGCGGGGCAGTTTGCCGTGGCCCGCCTGGGTGTTCGTGGCAGTGCCGCTCGCGCTCGGACTGGCGTTCTCGCGGCACTACGCGACTGCGGCCGTCGTGTTGCTGGTGTGGCTGGTGCTGACGCTGGCCGCGGTCAGCGCGTTGATCGTCACGTACGGGTATGCCATGCAGCGGTACATGAAGAACAACGCGCGGTCCATCCACTTCGGACTCGTGCCGGGCACCGGCGACTTCACGCCGTCGTTGCTGGACCGGTTGGCGGGCATGCCGAAGTCGACAGGGGTGCCGCCGCTCGCCGACTGGATCGCGGACAGGCTCGACGACCTCGCCGGGACCGAGCACGCGTTGACGTTCGGTGATCTCGGCGACATCAACCTCGTGCTGATGACCACCGACCTGTCCCAGGGACGGCCGTACCGGTTGCCGTTCAAGGAGAACTGGCAGTACTGCGAGGAGTGTCTCGGGTACGTGCTGCCGCGCCGGGTCGTCGAGCAGATGAACGGGCCGGAGCTCAAGGCCAAGTGCCCGCTGCACGAGCACATGCCGTTGCGGGACCTGCCTTCCCGGGACCGGCTGCCGGTCGTGCTGGCCGTGCGGATGTCGTTGTCGTTCCCCAGCTTGATCGCGGCGGTGCCGTTGTGCCGGGACGGGCGGGTGCACTGGTTCTCGGACGGTGGCATCACCAGCAACTTCCCGATCCACTTCTTCGACTCGCTGCTGCCGCGGTGGCCCACGTTCGGACTGAGCCTGCAGGCATACCCGAACGGCGACACGAACGAGGTGTGGCTGCCGGAGCAGGACGCGTCCACCTCCGGCACGCCCTACTCGTCGCTGAACTCGATGCCGAGGTTCCTGGTGTCCATTTTGGACACGTTCCTGGACTGGCGGGACACGATGCAGTCGGCGTTGCCGGGGTATCGAGGACGCATCGCGCACGTGCGGCAGGCGGAGGACGAAGGCGGCACGAACCTGTTCATGCCGCCGGCCACGATCAGGAAGCTGGCGTTGCGCGGGCAGAAGGCCGGGGATCTGCTGCGGGAGCGGTTCGAGCAGCAGGAGAACACGGACCGGTACCGGTGGATCCGGCTGCGGATGGCGGTGCGGGAGTACCAGGAGCTCGGCGTGCAGGCCGAGGAGCGCGACGCGATGTACGAGGAGCTGCTCGCGCGGTTCCAGATTCCCGAGGCGCTGCACGAGTGGTTCACGACTCCCCCGGCCGACGGTGACCCCTACCGGGCCCAGATCGAGGTCGCGCTGGACGACGTCGGGCGGTTGAAGGACGACGGGCCGTTCGACGGGGTGCCGCCGGTCGATCCGGATTTGCGGCTGACGCCACCCGAGTGAGAGCGGTAGCCTGGGCGCATGACGCGATTTAGCCACCCCCGGCCTGCGGCGGTGGCGCGCGCTTAAAACCTTCCCGTTGGCCGGGGGACTCCGCATCCCACCAGGACCACGCAGAACGGGAAGAACCCCATGTACCGCACCGATGAACTCGTGCGCGCCCTGAGCGTGCGCGACCTCAGCGATCCCGCGCAAGGCCCGCACGCGATGCAGTTGTTGATCAAAGATCTGCTCGCCGTCCTGGACGATCCCCAGGAAGTTCGCCAGCACCCGCTCGTGCCGGTGGAGCACAACTACGAGCGGCTCGGTTATCCGGCGGACGCGGTCACCCGGGAGGCGCGCTACACCAGGTACGTCAGCGAGACGTGCATGCTGCGCAGTCACACGACGGCGATGATCCCGCCGGCGATGCGGGCGTCGACACCGGACGTGACGCTGGTCTGCCCCGGACTCGTGTACCGCCGTGACACGGTCGACCGCCTGCACACCGGTACTCCGCACCAGCTGGACGTCTGGCGGATCAGCAGGAGTCAGGAGGACTTCCGCGAACTGGTCGACGTCGTGGTCAGGACTTCGTTGCCCGGCAAGCGCTATCGGATGATCGACGCGCAACACCCGTACACGACGGAGGGCAAGCAGATCGACGTCTCGCACGACGGTGAATGGGTGGAGATCGGCGAAGGCGGGCGGACCGCGCGCCACGTCCTCGAAGACCACCCGCACGGCCTCGCGACAGGATGGGGACTCGACCGGCTCCTGATGCTGCGCAAGGGAATTCCGGACATCCGGCTGTTGCGCAACGAGGACCCGCGGATCGCCGCGCAGATGCTCGACCTCGACGAGTACCGGCCGATCTCACGACATCCGGCCGCGATCAGGGACATCTCGATCATGGCTCACGAGAGCGAGGACATCGAGACGCTGGGCGACCAGATCCGCGCGCTCACCCCGGAGGACGTGATCGAGGAGATCGCGATACTCAGCGAGACGCCTGCCGAGGACCTGCCCGCACACGTTCAACAACGCCTGGAAGCCAAGCCCGGCCAGAAGAACGTGCTGATCCGCGTGACGATGAGGGCACCGGAACGCACCCTCACCGACCGCGAGACGAACGAGATACGGGACAGGCTGCTTCAGGGCTTGCGGGCGACGGCGCCGTAGATGGCCGTGTGGTCCTCGTAGGAGTCGGGCCGCCAGTCGTTGACCGGGACGACGCCCGGCTCCAGCATCTCCATGCCCTCGAAGAACCGGCTCACCTGCTCCTTCGTGCGCATGGTGAGCCGGTTGTCGGAGCTGTTGTAGATCTTGGCGACCCGCGCCGCCTCGGACTTCTCCTCGTCGCTCAGGCCGTCCCAGGTGGCGTGGGTGATCGCCAGGTGCGAACCGGGCGCGAGCGCTGAGGTGTACTCGGCGACGGCCTCGTACGGGCTGTCCGTGTCCGGGACGAAGTGCAGCGCCGCGATGATCAGCACGCCGATCGGACGGCTGAAGTCGAGCGTCTCGCGGGCGCCTTCGAGTACGGCGGAGGTCGCACGCAGGTCGGCGAGGATGGCGTTCGCGTTGGGGTTGTCGGCCAGCAGCGCGTTGCTGTGCGAGACCGCGACCGGCTCGAAGTCCACGTAGACGACGCGGGCGTCCGGGTTGTCGTGCTGGGCGATCTCGTGGACGTTGCCGACGGTCGGGATGCCGGAGCCGAGGTCGAGGAACTGGTCGACGCCCTGCGAGACGAGGTGGCGGACGACCCTGCGCAGGAACGAGCGGTTGGCCTGGGCGCTCTGGGCGACGCCGGGGAAGATCTGCTCCACCTGCTTGGCGGCGGCGCGGTCGGCTTCGAAGTTGTGCGAGCCACCCAGGTAGTAGTCGTACATCCGCGCGACGCTCGGGCGCGTGACGTCGACCGTGGACGGGACCCACTTCAGCTCTTCCATCACGCGCGCATCCTTGCCCGTGTACACACGAGTGTCCACCGACGTCACCCGTTGCGCGGCGCTCGCTCACAGCGAACAACGGAGGGGAACACCACCACGCTCCAGATGGTTGAGCGGTACAGACTCAACTTTGGAGGGTGACGAGATGGGCGAGACTCTGGCCCTGCCGGTACTGCCGCTGGACGACGTCGTGGTGCTGCCCGGCATGGTGGTGCCGATCCGCATCTCGGGTGCGGACGCGAGCGCCGAGGCACGTGCGGCCGTAGACGCGGCTACGACGGCCGCGAATCATCAAGTGCTGCTCGTCCCGCGGCTGGACGGGAAGTACGCGGCGGTGGGCACACTGGCCGAGATCGAGCAGGTCGGACGCCTGCCC
Organism: Lentzea sp. NPDC006480; assembly: GCF_040611995.1. Classification (NCBI taxonomy): domain Bacteria; kingdom Bacillati; phylum Actinomycetota; class Actinomycetes; order Pseudonocardiales; family Pseudonocardiaceae; genus Lentzea; species Lentzea sp. NPDC006480. The sequence goes on along the minus strand of NZ_JBEXPJ010000018.1, from coordinate 26,739 downwards.
GGTGGTGAGCGCGCGGCAGTCGTGCGCGGCACCAAGCGCGTGCGCATCGGCACGGGCACCACGGGGCCGGGCGCGGCGCTGTGGGTGAACGCGACGATCGCGGACGAGTCCCCGATCACCGAGCGGACCCGTGAGCTCGCCCGCGAGTACCGGGCGCTCGTCACGAACATCCTGCAGACGCGCGGCGCGTGGCAGATGGTCGACTCGGTGCAGCAGATCAGCGACCCGTCGGCGCTGGCCGACCTCGCCGGGTACGCCTCCTACCTCGACGAGAAGCAGAAGATCTGGCTGCTGGAGACGTCCGACGTCACCACGCGGCTGGAGAAGCTGGTCGAGTGGGGCCAGGCGCACCTGACCGAGCTCGACGTCAACGAGACGATCGCCAAGGACGTCAAGGAAGGCGTCGAGAAGCAGCAGCGGGAGTTCCTGCTGCGCCAGCAGATGGCCGCGATCCGCAAGGAGCTGGCCGAGCTCGACGGCAAGCCCGCCACCGAGCAGGAGGACTACCGGGCTCGTGTCGAGGCCGCCGACCTGCCGGAGAAGGTGCTCAAGGCCGCGCTGACCGAGGTCGACAAGCTGGAGCGCACCTCAGAGCAGTCGCCCGAGGTGGGCTGGATCCGGACGTGGCTCGACACCGTTCTCGAGATTCCGTGGAACGAGCGGACCGAGGACTCCTACGACATCAAGGCCGCGCGCGAGATTCTCGACGCGGACCACGCCGGGCTCGACGACGTGAAGCAGCGCATCACGGAGTACCTGGCCGTGCGCAAGCGGCGCGCCGACCGCGGCCTGGGCGTCGTCGGCGGACGTCGTTCCGGTGCCGTGCTGGCTCTGACGGGCCCTCCCGGCGTTGGCAAGACCTCGCTCGGCGAGTCCGTGGCACGCGCGATGGGCCGCAAGTTCGTGCGCGTGGCACTCGGTGGCGTGCGCGACGAGGCCGAGATCCGAGGCCACCGCCGCACGTACGTCGGCGCGTTGCCGGGCCGGATCGTCCGCGCGATCAGCGAGGCCGGGTCGATGAACCCGGTCGTGCTGCTCGACGAGATCGACAAGGTCGGCTCCGACTACCGCGGCGACCCCACGGCGGCGTTGCTCGAGGTGCTGGACCCGGCGCAGAACCACACGTTCCGCGACCACTACCTGGAGGTCGAGCTGGACCTCTCGGACGTGGTGTTCCTCGCGACCGCGAACGTGCTGGAGTCGATCCCGGCGCCGTTGCTCGACCGGATGGAACTGGTGCAGCTCGACGGCTACACCGAGGACGAGAAGGTCACGATCGCGAGCGACCACCTGCTGCCGCGCCAGCTCGACCGCGCCGGCCTCACCGCTGAGGACGTCAAGTTCGAGAAGCCCGCGTTGCACCAGCTCGCGAGCGAGTACACCCGCGAAGCCGGTGTGCGGCAACTGGAGCGCGCACTCGCACGGGTGCTGCGCAAGGTGACCGCGAAGGTGGCGCTGGGCGATTCGGAACTGCCCGTCGTGGTCGACCAGCCGTCACTGAAGTCGTACCTGGGCAGCCCGAAGAACACGCCGGAGTCGGCCGAGCGCACCTCGGTTCCCGGGGTGGCAACGGGTCTGGCCGTCACGGGTGTCGGTGGCGACGTGCTGTTCATCGAAGCCTCGTTGGCACCCAAGGACACCGGAGCTTCCGGTGTGACCCTGACCGGTCAGCTGGGCGACGTGATGAAGGAGTCCGCGCAGATCGCGTTGTCGTACCTGCGTTCGCACGACGACAAGGCGGCGACCCTGGAAGGCCGCGGCGTGCACATCCACGTCCCGGCGGGTGCGGTGCCGAAGGACGGTCCGTCCGCGGGCGTCACGATGACGACGGCGCTGGCGTCGCTGCTGTCGGGCCGCCCGGTGCGCTCCGACGTGGCGATGACGGGTGAGATCTCGTTGACCGGCCGGGTGTTGCCGATCGGTGGCGTGAAGCAGAAGCTGCTCGCCGCCCACCGCGCGGGCATCACGACGGTGCTGCTGCCGTCGCGCAACGAGCCGGACCTGGACGACGTGCCATCGGCGATCCGCGAGCAGCTGACTGTGCACCTGGTGTCGGACGTGGCCGAGGTGCTGGAGCACGCTCTCTCGCAGGAGAACGCCGCAGCCGTTGCGGCGTAAGGATTTCTAGACCCCTCGTGGGGGCAGTAGCGGCGACTGCTGTCCCCACGAGGCTTTTTCACGTCAGTTGCGACCGATGTCGATGACGAGCCTGGCCGGGTCCCTCAGCTGGGTAACCCGGTGCCACGAGCTGGTGTTGGCGTAGCCGACGGCAATGCCGAGGTCCGCCTCGAAGTCGCACGTGAGGGCAACCCTGCGGACGTTGTACAGGCCGGGCGTCGCGAAGTTCTGCGAGCCGGTGTACGTCGGGTTCCCGTTGTCGTCGTGGGCGGCGGCGCCCAGCACCTGGACCGCGAGGATCTCGCTGCTGCCAGGCATGGAGATCGGGGCGCCGGACGCACAGCCGGCGACACCGCTGACTTCCCTGACCCGGAAGTCCGGGGTCAGACCGGACATGTCCAGCACCACGCGGTCGTACTCGGGGTGCTGACCGGTGCGGATGTTCGTCAGGTAGGGCGTGGTCTGCGCCGACGCCATCGGCACCACGAAGGTGAAGACCGCGAGCACTGCCATCAGCACCGCGGCCAAGCGTCTGTTCTTCATCATTGGCCCCCTTCTCAGGGCTTCTCGATGAAAGAACAGACGCGTGACCCGCGTCACAGTTGCGTCAGCTGTAGTAGATGTCCACGACATACCGCAACGGACCAGTGGTCGTGAACCAGGCGTCGACCCGCCGGTTCGCGTCCTTCGTGCCGATCGCGATCGACAGGTCAGCCTCGAAGTCACAGGTGAACACGACGCTCTTCACCTGCGGCAGGTTCGGCCGCAGGTCGCGGGACCCGGGGTAGGTCGGTTGCCCGTTCTCGTCGTGCGCGGCGGCCGGCTGCAGCCGCACCTCCACGAACTCCGCACCCGGCGCCGAGATCGGCTTGCCGGAGCCGCAACTGGTCGGCTCAGTGGTCCGCGAGTAGCTCGCCCCCGGCTGGGCACCGGTCAGGTCGAACACCACGCGGTCGAACGTCGGGTGCTGCCCCGTCCGGACGCCGGTCAGCAGCGCGTTGTCGGCGGCCGACGCACTCGGAACGATCGTCACCGCCATCACGGCAGCGGCGAGCACAGCGATGAATCGCTTCATGAAGATCCCCCTCTTCACAGATCTTGCTACCCCAGAAAGTCCTCCAGCGGAACTGGAGTCAACCCATCTTGCTTGGCGCGGTTCAAAAACGCCGTGAAATCCTCGACGAAAGTCGTCCGGAAGTGCATCAGGACGATGTCGCCCGGCTTGAGCTTGTCCCCCATCTGGAACTGCACGTGGCCGTCGTTGACCGCGGCCGTCCAGTTCACCAGCGCCTTGAACCCGCAGCTGGCGGCGGCCTTGCGGGTGTTCATGTCGTAGTTGCCGAACGGCGGCCGGAACAGCGTCGGGCGCTTGCCGTAGTCGGCGGCGAGGAAGTCCGCGTTGCCGCAGATCTCCTGCCTCTGGAACTCGTACGGCTTGCCTTGCAGGTTCGGGTGGTTGGTCGTGTGGCTGTGGACCGTCACCGGTAACTGCTTGAAGTAGTCCTTGTGCCCCTCGGCGTACTTGGTGTTGAGGAACACCGACGGCCACACGCCGGCGTTGACCATCAGCTCCTGCGCCTTCGGGTGCTGCACCGCGCCGTCGTCGATCGTGATGAACACGTACGGCTTGTCCATCGGAATGTGCGTGACCACGGGCACCATGCCGTCGGCGGTCGCGGGCGCGTGGGCCTGCACCGTGCCGTACGGGTACGGCGGCTCGAACATGCGCTTCGGCCGCTCGGTCGTGGTCGTCGTCGGCGCCGGCGAGGACGTCGTGAGAACGGGACCACTGGGTTGCGCGTCTGGCGCCTCTCCGCATGAGACAAGCCCGGCAACCAGTACAAATGCAGCAGCTAGCCGCAACCTGGACATCGTATTTCCCCCTCCACGCGGAAGACGCCGCGCAGGCCCTCATGGTTGCACGGGGATAGGCTCGAACTGATCACAAAGAGGAGGAGAAACGATGAGCCTCGAGCGCCCGGTCGCTCCCGACCCCTACCAGTTGCTCCCGCAGGTCGGCACCTTCGACGTGACGTCGTCGGACGTGCGCGACGGCGAGCAGCTCCCCGACGCCCAGGTCTTCGAGGGCGGTAACACCTCGCCCCAGCTCTCGTGGTCCGGCTTCCCCGCCGAGACGCGCAGCTTCGTGGTCACCTGCTTCGACCCCGACGCCCCCACCCCCTCCGGCTTCTGGCACTGGGTGGCCGTGAACCTCCCCGCGACCACCACCTCGTTGGACACCGGCGCGGGTGCCTCCGACGGCACACTTCCGGGTGACGCGTTCCACGTGCGGTCCGACTACGGCACCAAGGCGTTCGGTGGCGCGGCCCCGCCCAAGGGCGACCACCCGCACCGCTACTACTTCGTGGTGCACGCGGTCGACGTCGACAAGCTGGACGTGGACGGGGACGCCTCGCCTGCCGTGGTGAGCTTCAACCTCGCGTTCCACACGCTGGCCCGGGCGATCATCACGCCGACTTACCAGCACTGACGGCCCGGCCGGCTCGCTGGGACGTGCCCAGCGAGTTGGCCAGGCTCGCGCCGCAGATCAGCAGAATGCCGACGATCTGCAGCGGGTGGATCCTGGTGCCGTAGACCGACATGTCGACGATGATCGCGACCACCGGGTAGACGAAGGACAGCACGGCGATCAGCGACGTCGGCAGCTTCTGGTAGCTCGCGTACAGCAGGACGTACATGACGCAGGTGTGGATCACGCCGATGCCGGCGAGCCACGCCCAGCCGCCGCCGATCGACGCGGTGCCGGAGAAGTCCACGAACGGCAGCAGCAGGAAGATGCCCGCGGTGACCTGAACGAGGGCGATCAGGTGCGGGCGGATTCCCTTGAGCTGCTTGGCGACGATCGTGGCGAACGCGTAGAGCAACGCGGCGAGCAGCGCCTCGCCGATGCCGAGCAGGTAGGAACCGCTCACGGTGACACTGGTGATGTCGGTGACGAGCACGACGCCGACGAACGCGACACCGACCCAGCCGAGCTTGGCCGCGGTGAGCTTTTCCTTGAACACCAACGCTCCCAGCAGCACGACGTAGAACGGCTGCGTGTGGTAGACGACGGTCGCGAGCGAGATCGACGTCTTCTCGTAGGCGGAGAACAGGAACGCCCAGTTGTAGACGATGAACACGCCGCCCAGCAGAGCGAGCAGGAACGTCTTGCGGGTGAAGCCGGTGTCGCTGAAGAAGCCCCGGACCCAGCAGTACAGACCCAACGCCCCAGCGCCGAACACGCAGCGGCAGAACGCCACGGTGAACGGCTGCGCGCCGGACTCGAAGACGAACACGCCGATGGTCCCGGACAACACCATGGCGATCGTCAGCTCGACGATCCCCTTCTTCTGCAGCTCAGCCGCCTGAATGCTCATGGCGCCAAGTTTGCGATAGCTCACATACCGCCAACAGTGGCAGCGTTGACACCCTTCGCTAAGATCCTGCCATGCTGCGCAGTGTTGCCGTGGTCCTGATCGACGGGGTCGCGCCGTTCGAGTTCGGTGTCGTGTGCGAGGTGTTCGGCATCGACCGGACCGAGGACGGCGTGCCGCCCTTCGAGTTCCGGGTGTGCGGGGAACGGCCGGGTGAACCCGTCGGCACGAACGTCGGCGTGCAGCTGGTTCCCGAGCTCGGACTGGACGCGCTGGCCGACGCCGACCTCATCGCGGTGCCTGCCGCCAGGTTGCGCGAGCACTACCCACCGGCCGTGCTGCAGGCGTTGCGCGATGCCCACGCGAACGGCGCGACGCTGCTCTCGGTGTGCAGCGGGGCGTTCCTGCTCGGTGAGGCCGGGCTGCTCGACGACCGGCCGTGCACCGTCCACTGGCATCACGCCGCCGCGTTCTCCGAGCGCTTCCCCCGTGCGGAGGTCGACCCGAACGTGCTCTACGTGGACGACGGCGACATCGTGACGAGCGCGGGCACGGCGGCGGGCATCGACGCGTGCCTGCACATCGTGCGCCGCGAGCTCGGCACCGGCCCGGCGACCGCGATCGCCCGGCGGATGGTCGTGCCGCCGCAACGGGAAGGCGGGCAGCGGCAGTTCATCGAGATGCCGGTGCCGACGAACGCGGCGATGAGCCTGCAGCCGGTGCTCGACCAGATGCTGGAGTCGCTCGACGTCGAGCACACGGTCGCCGACCTGGCTCGCCGCGCTCAGCTCTCCGAACGCACCTTCGCCCGGCGGTTCGTCGCGGAGACCGGCACCACCCCGGTCCGCTGGCTGACCGCGCAACGCGTCCTGCACGCCCGCAAGCTGCTGGAGGAGACCTCGCTGGCCGTCGAGGAGATCGCCCGGCGCAGCGGGTTCAGCACGTCGGCGCTGTTGCGGCACCACTTCTACAAGGACGTCGGCGTCTCCCCCAACGCCTATCGCCGCACCTTCTCCAACGGCAGCCTGACCTCGGCGTAAGGCCCACGTAACACCTGGTCCGGGAACATCACCCGGCGCGAGGTGGTTGGATCGACATGTGAGGCACTTCGACCTGGTCATCATCGGTACCGGCTCCGGCAACTCCATCCCGAACGACGCGATGGCGGACTGGAAGATCGCCATCCTCGAGAAGGGGACCTTCGGCGGCACCTGCCTGAACGTGGGCTGCATCCCCACCAAGATGTTCGTCCACACCGCCGACCAGGCCGCGGCGCCTGCGAACGCCAAGAAGCTCGGCGTGGACGCGCACCTCGACGCGGTGCACTGGCCGCAGATCCGCGATCGGATCTTCGGCCGGATCGACCCGATCGCCGAGGGCGGCCGCAACTGGCGCGCGAACGAGAACGCGAACGTCACGGTCTACGAGGGCACGGCGAAGTTCATCGACGCGCACACGATCGACACGGGCACCGGCGAGACGATCACCGCCGACCGGATCGTGGTGGCGGCGGGCAGCAGGCCCACGATCCCCGACATCGCGGACATCGAGACGACCGGCTTCCACACCAGCGACTCGATCATGCGGCTGGACGAGCTGCCGGAGAGCCTGATCATCCTGGGCAGCGGCTTCATCGCGTCCGAGTTCGCGCACGTGTTCAGCAGCTTCGGCGTCAAGGTCACGATGATCGCGCGCTCGAACCTGTTGCTGCGCCACGAGGACCTGGAGATCGCCGAGCGGTTCACCGACGTCGCGAAGCGGAAGTGGGACGTCCGGCTGCAGCGCAAGACGATCCGCGCGGAGAAGACCGGGACCGGTGTCCGCCTGCACATGGAGGGCCCGGACGGCGAGGAAACCGTTGAGGCCGCTCAGCTTCTGGTCGCGGTCGGCCGGCAGGCGAACACGGACCTGCTCGACGCGGGCAAGGCCGGGCTGGAGCTGCACGACGACGGCCGGATCAAGGTCGACGAGTTCCAGCGCACGAGCCAGCCGCACATCCTCGCGCTGGGCGACATCAGCTCCGACTACCAGCTCAAGCACGTCGCGAACCACGAAGCCAAAGTGGTGCAGCACAACCTGCTCAACCCGGACGAGCCGAGGGCGAGCGACCACCGGTTCGTGCCGGCCGCGGTGTTCTCCAGCCCGCAGATCGCGAGCGTCGGCCTGACCGAGGAAGAGGCCAAGGCGCAGGGAATCCGGTATGTGACTTCGTCGCAGGCCTACGCGTCCATCGCGTACGGCTGGGCGATGGAGGACACGACCGGTTTCGCGAAGCTGATCGCCGATCCCGCGACCGGAAAGCTGCTCGGCGCGCACATCATCGGCCCGCAGGCGTCGACGGTGATCCAGCCGCTCATCCAGGCGATGAGCTTCGGCCTGGACGCGAAGTCCATGGCGCATGGGCAGTACTGGATCCATCCCGCGATGCCGGAGCTGGTCGAGAACGCGCTGTTGAACCTGCCGCTGGACTGAAGGCCTTGAACGACAGGGACTTCCGCCGCTGTCGGTAATCGCGTTCACCGACCACCATGCAGCGATGACTGACAGAGTCCTCGTCGCGTACACCTCGAAAATCGCCGCCACCGACGAGATCGCCGAGATCATCGGCACCGAACTCGCCGGCTGCGGGCTGAGGGTCACCGTGCTCTCGGTCGCCGCCGCCGACACGCTGCACGGGTTCGGTGCCGTGATCATGGGCGACGCCGCGGCCCGCGATGCGCATCGGTTCGTACAGCAGCACAAGGTTTCGCTGAAACACACGCCCCTGTGGTTGTTCCACCGCGGCACCCCGCCCGTGCCGAACGACGTCACTCGCATGGTCCGGAAGCTGGGGGCCAACGGGCCGGTGAGCTTCGCGGGTGCGGCACCGGACTGGGATCGGGCGAAGGCGTGGGCCCGCTACCTCGCCGATCAGCTCACGGTGCTGCACCGCGGGTTCGTGTCGAACTAGGCCTGCAGGATGCGGACGTTGTTGCCGGCCGGGTCGCGGAACACGCAGTCGCGGCTGCCCCACGGCTGTTCGGTCGGCTCCTGCACGACGTCGGCGCCGCTCGCCTGCAGCTTGTCGAACACGCCGTCGAGATCGGGCGTGGACAGCTGGATGAACCCGTACGAGCCGGCGTCGATCATCTCGGCGATCGCGGTCTTCTGCGTGTCGGTGAGGCCCTCCGCCATGGCCGGCGGGGAGAGCACGACGGACGTTGCCGACCCCACCGGGGCGACGGTGATCCAGCGCATCGTGCCCTGGCCGACGTCGACGCGGACCTCCCAGCCGAGCAGGTCGCGGTAGAACGCGAGCGAGGCCTCGGGGTCGGTGTGCGGGAGGAACGTGGCGTGAATGTTGATGTCCATGCCGACAACGCTAGAAGCACCGCGCGCACCCCGCTTCTCGATTCCTGACCACCTGCTGACCTGCTGTTCCAGTCACGTCCCAGCGTGATCCAGACGCGTCCCAGAGCCTGCCTGTCGACTTCGGCCCGGCGTCCGAACGGGCACCGCAAGACGACATGCGAGGGGCGAAGAAGAACGTGCGATCCATCAAGAAGACGTTCATCGCGGGAGTGCTGTCCGCGATCATCAGCACGCTGCTGCTGGGGTCGTCCGCGACCGCCGCACCCACCGAGGAAGTGCAGATCTCGGCCGCTGCCGACATCGTGCGCATCGCGACCGCCGAGGTGGGCTACAAGGAGCGGGCGAACAACTGCAACAAGTACAGCGGCGACTGCGCGGCCTGGTGCGGCATGTTCGCCAGGTGGGTGTGGAACAAGGCGGGGGTGAAGAAGCTCCCGCCAGCCGGTTACGGCAAGGCGTGGGTGGCGACGTACTGGGCCAAGTGGGGTGCGGACCAGGGGCTGCTCAAGAAGCGTCCGGCCGGCACCCGCGGAGGGTCCCCGAAGGCCGGTGACGCGATCGTCTTCGGCGTTCCCGGCAGCCTCAACGGCCACGTCGGACTCGTCGTGAAGGTGCACGCGGACGGCACGCTGACCACGATCGACGGCAACCTGTCCGACAAGGTCACCAAGCGCACCATCGACCCGAAGACCGCCACCACCAACGGCGGCGCGGTCTACGGCTACGTGAAGCCGACGTTCTAGATCCGTTCGACCGTGAACTCCTGATCGGCACCACCGGTGCACCGCTCCAGCACCACCTCGGCACCCGGTGCCAGCGGCTCCTGCACTCCGACGCACAGGTCGGTGTGCAGGGGCCGCAGCCGGTAGCGGTCCTGGCCGACGCGTTCGAACCGGAACTGCTGGAACGTCATGTCGTCACGGCACTTGTCCCACGGCTCCAGCCGCGCGCCTTCCTGCACCGAACCGCCCATCGCGCTCAGGCACCCCAGGCCGTTCGCCGGGTGGTCCCACCAGATCCGGTCGTTCTCGCCGCCGAGCGGTTCGATCAACGTCTTCGGCGGTGCTTCAGAACAGGCGCCCTGCACGGCGATCGGTGGCCCGTCGTGCGTCTGCCGGTCCCTGCCCTCGGTCACGCACAGATCCCCCGCCTTCAACCTGGCCGCGTACTTGCCCATGACCGCCGACGAAGGCGTGGTGGACGTGCCCTGGTTCACCATCACCACCAACAACACCACCACCACGACCACTCCAGCCGCCACGAACACCACAGCATTCCGGCGCTTGACGGCACGCGGGGCGCTTTCGTTTGGCTGGAGCACACGCGAGGGCCCCGCGTGCGGGAGAATGTCGGGCGGTTCGGGTTCGGTGAGGATGCGGTGGTGGAGGTCCCGCAGCGGGGAGCTGGGGTCGGTGCCCAACTCGTCGGAGAGAGTGCGGCGCAGGCGCTCGAACCGCTCCAGGGCCTCAGCCGAGCGCCCGCTGCGGTGCAGAGCGAGCATCAGCTGGCCCGCGACGCGTTCGTCGAGCGGATGTTCAGCGGCCCGAGTGAGCAACGCCGGGAGCACCTCTCCGTGCCGTCCCTCCCGCAGCGCGACCTCGGCGCGTTCGGTCTCGGCGACGTGCTTCTCCTGCAGCAACCTGTCCCGCACGGAATCGAGCCACGGCGACCGCAGCCCGGCGAACGGTTCGCCACGCCACAACCGCAGCGCTTCCTGGTGACGGCCGTCGGAAATCAACTGTGAGAACCGGTGCAGATCGACATCGGAAGCGACCAGCGCGTACCCGCCGGACTTCCGCACGATCACGTCGTCGCCGAGCACCTGCCGAAGCCGGTAGAGGTAGCCGTGCAGCGCGTCTCGCGGCTTGGCGGGCGGATCGTCACCCCAGACGCGGTCGGTGAGCTGGTCGAGCGAGACCGGACGCCCGGCCTGCACCGCCAGCACGGCGAGCACGCACTGCTGACGTGCGTGCCCGGTCTTCAGCTCCTGACCGTCCCGCGTGACGACGACGTCGCCGAGAAATCCGAACCCCAGTCCCACGGGGTCAAACGTAGCGAGGACGGCCCGCGATCATGCCCAGAACGGTCAAGGCGGCCAGCAGCACCAGCTGCAGCACGAGCGACGTGGTCCACGAGCCCGTCGCTTCCCGCAGCACGCCGAACGCGAACGGCCCGCTCGCCGCGATCAGGTAGCCCAGGCTCTGCGCCATCGCCGAGAGCCGCGCGGTGTCCGAAGTGGACTTCGTGCGCAGCGACATGACCAGCAACGCCAGCGGGAACATGCCCATGCCGAACCCGATCAGCACGACCCACAGGCCGGGCGCGGCGGACGGCGCCACGAGCATGCCGAAGATGCCCGCGAACGACAGCACGCCCAGCGCCAGCACCATCGGTCCCTGGCTGGAGAACCGAGCGGCGATCGGCGGCACGAACAGGCTGACCGGCACGCTGAGCAGCATCGAGACGGCGAGCAGCATGCCCGCGGTGTTCCGGTCCACGCCCGAGTCCACGAGCATCGCGGGCAGCCAGCCCATGACGGTGTAGGCGAACAGCGACTGCAGGCCGAAGAACACGGTGATCACCCACGCCAGCGGGCTGCGCAGCAACGACCGCTTCTCGGCCGGAGCGGCCGAGCGGACCACCGAGGCTGCCGAGCCGTGGCGCGCACCGGCGAACCACACGATCACCGCGCCTGCCGACAGCAGCGCCCACACCCCGACGGCCATGCGCCACGAGCCGAAGAAGTCCTCAAGCCGTGGCGTGATGGCGGCGGCGAGTGCGGCGCCCGCGGAGAGCGTTCCCGTGTAGACACCGGTGATCAGGCCGACCTTGTCCGGGAAGGACGCCTTCACCACCACCGGGATCAGCACGTTGGACACCGCGATGCCCGCACACGCGATGAAGGTGCCGCCCAGCACGACCCACGGACCGTCGATCACGCGCAGCACCAGGCCGAGCGTGAGCACCCCCAAGGACAGTCCGATCGCACGAGCCATGCCGAGGCGGCGACCCAGCCAGGGGGCCGCGAACGCCGCGAAGCCGAAGCAGAGCGCCGGAACGGCCGTCAACGCGCTGGTCCAAGCGGCCGAAACCCCAAGGGCGGCGCGGACATCGACGAGCACCGAGGCCAGACTGGTCACCGCAGGGCGGAGATTCGCCGCCGCGAGGGCGACCCCGATCGCGAGCAGCGTGGACCCGACCAGCGGAACGTGACGATTCTTGACGACCGTCACCCTGCGACCCGGATCGGTGGCAGTCTGTGCGGCACTAGTCGTCTGCTGAATCGTCACGCGCACCACTATCGCAGACATGGGATGTTCGGATGAAAGGATGACGCTGTGCCGTTGGCCACTACCCGACGTGCAGGCCTCGTCGACCAGGTGATCGAGCAGATGCGAAGCGCGATCACCGGCGGCGAATGGCCCGTCGGGCAGCGCATCCCGCCCGAGCCCGAGCTGGTCACCGCGCTCGGGGTGGGTAGGAACACGGTTCGTGAAGCCGTGCGCGCTCTCTCGCACGCCGGCCTGCTGGAGGTGCGGCAGGGCGACGGCACGTTCGTCCGCGCGACCAGCGAGATCTCCGGCGCGGTCCGCCGCATGTGCGGGACCGAGCTGAAAGAGGTCCTGCAGGTCCGCCGGACGCTGGAGATGGAAGGCGCGCGCCTGGCCGCGAAGCACCGCACCGACGCCGAGCTGGCGCGCCTCACCGAGCTGCTGCGCAAGCGCGACGCGGCGATGGAGGCCGAGCAGTGGGCCGAGGTGATCGAGCACGACACCGCGTTCCACGTGCTGCTCGTGCAGTGCTCGCACAACACGCTCCTAGCGGAGCTCTACCAAGGGTTGACCGAGGCGGTCAAGGCTTCGGTGGCGGCATCTGTCGACACCAGCACGCCTGGTCAGGACCAGGTGTCGCACACGGGGCTGCTGCACGCGGTGCGGGACGGCGACCAGGAGAAGGCGGCGATCGAGGCGGGCGGGTTCTTCGAGGAGCTGATCGAGAAGTTCTGCTGAAAACGCGGACGAAAGTTGTCCGCATGAGCTCATAGCGTGGGGGCCATGGAGATCACGCCGTTCCGCATCGAGGTCCCGCAGGCCGAGGTCGACGACCTCCGTGCGCGGCTGGCTCGGACGCGTTGGCCCGAGGACGACCTCCCCGGCGTCGGCTGGTCCTACGGCATCCCGCTGAGCTACCTGCGCCCGCTCGCCTCGTACTGGGCGGACGAGTTCGACTGGCGGGCGCAGGAAGAGCGGATCAACTCCTACCCGCAGTTCATCACCGAGATCAGCGACCAGCGCATCCACTTCGTGCACGTCCGCTCCGAGAAGCCGGACGCGTTGCCGTTGCTGCTGATCCACGGGTGGCCGGGCTCGTTCGCCGAGTTCCTGGACGTGATCGAGCCGCTGTCGCGCGACTTCCACCTGGTGATCCCGTCCATTCCCGGTTTCGGCTTCTCCGGGCCGGTGCGGAAGACCGGGTGGAACGTGCTGCGCATCGCGTGGGCGTTCGCGAAGCTCATGGAGGGCCTGGGCTACGAGCGGTACGGCGCGCAGGGCGGCGACTGGGGTTCCGGGATCGCGCAGGAGCTCGGCCGGGTGTTCCCCGAGCAGGTCGTCGGCGTGCACGTGAACATGCTGCAGACGTTCCGGCCGTCCGGGGTCAACGACCTGACGCCGGAGGAGCTCAAGTCGCTGGAGTCGCTCGACCACTACCAGCGGGAGCTCTCCGGCTACATGCACGTCCAGCGCACCCGCCCCCGCACGCTCGGCTACGGGCTGACCGACTCGCCGGTCGGGCAGCTGGCGTGGATCACCGAGAAGTTCCACGACTGGACGGACAACCAGGGCGTGCCCGAGGACGCGGTGGACCGCGACCGCATGCTGACCAACGTGTCGATCTACTGGTTCACCGCCACCGCGGGCTCGTCGGCGGCACTGTACAAGGAGGCGTCGGCGTCGTGGGGCCAGCAGCAGCCGACCACCGTGCCGACCGGCGTGGCGATCTTCCCGCACGACATCAGCGTGCCGGTGCGGTCGCTGGCGGAGAAGATGATCCCGACGCTCGTGCACTGGACGGAGTTCGACCGCGGCGGCCACTTCGCCGCCATGGAGGAGCCGGACCTGCTGGTCCAAGACATCAGGAAGTTCTTCGAATCGCTGTGACCACCACACTTTCGAACCGCACGCTCAACCGGACGCTGCTCGCCCGGCAGATGCTGCTGGAGCGGACCAGCATGCCGATCGTCGAGGCCGTCGAGCACCTCGGCGGGCTGCACGCGCAGGCACCGGTGCCGCCCTACCTCGCGCTGTGGACGCGGCTCAAGCCGTTCAAGTTCGAGGCGTTGAGCAAGCTGATCATCGACAAGTCGCTGGTGCGCATGACGTTGTGGCGCGGCACGTTGCACCTGATCTCGGCGTCCGACGTGTACCTGATGCGCACGGCCTTGCAGCCGGAGCTGAACAAGTGGGCGCGCAACGTGATGCCGCCCGCCGAACGGGTCGAGATCGACCTGGACAAGCTGACCCGGATCACCCGCGAGTTCGTCGACACCGACCCGCGGACGGTCGCGGAGATCGGCGCGCACCTGGAGGAGCACTTCCCCGAGGCGAGGGCGCGCGAGCTGTCGACGCAGGCGCAGATGCTGGTGCCGATGATCCAGGTGCCGCCGCGCGGGATCTGGGGCGTGGGCGGCATTCCGCAGAACATCGCGATGACGACGTGGCTCGGCGAGGACCTGCCGGCCGAGGCCGCGGTGCACGAGCTGATCACGCGGTACCTGCGGGTGTTCGGACCGGCGACGCTCGCGGACATGCAGGCCTGGTCGCGGTTGATCGGGTTGAAGGCGCACGCGGCCGGCCTGGATCTGGTGGAGTACCGCAGCGAGGCCGGCAAGGTGCTGCTGGACGTGCCGGACGGCGTGATCGTGGACGAGAGCACGCCCGCGCCCGCACGGCTGCTGCCGGCGTTCGACAGCGTCATGTTCGGGCACGCCGACAAGACCCGGATCATGAGCGACGACGCGCGGGCGCGGTGGGGCGCGGTCCGCAACGCCGTGTTCCCGCCGACGTTCCTGGTGGACGGGTTCGTGCGCGGCACCTGGAACGTGGTGGAGAACAAGGACACCGCGACGCTGACCATCGAGCCGTACTTCAAGACCTTCAAGAAGGACATCGCGGGTGTGGTCCGCGAGGCCAAGGCGGTGCTCAAGGTGATGGCGCCCAAGAAGCGCCACGTGATCGTTGCCCCTTAGGGCGGGAATTCCTGCCCTTGTGCGTGCCTGGGGGTCGTGTTCCAGGTCGCGAGGCCCGGTCACGCTCGTGCCATGGTCGCCGCACGCCGGTCAGCCGACGAGAAGGTCACGGCCGCCCTCGTGGACGGCAAGCGCAAGGCGGGCCCCGGTGTGCACGCCTTGCTCGCGCTGCAACGGGACGCGGGCAACGCGGCCGTGGGCGCGCTCATGGCGGCCAAGCAGAAGCAGCCGGACTCGGCGCCGATCGACGCCGCCCTGAAGGAAGTGCGCGGTTCCGAGCCGGACGTCGACACGGTCGAGAAGGGTTTGAAGGCGGCGCAGTCGGCCGGGGTGCCGGTGACGCTGGAGGGACCGAAACCGCCCGCGTCCGCGCTGGCCGTGACGACGACCGGGTTCGGCCCGAACGCCGTGCCGCCCAAGAAGCCCGTGCCACCACCGAAACCGGTGCCTGCTCAGTCGAAGCTCGGCAAGGCGGGCGCTCGTCCGGCGGCTGCGGGCGGTGGTCATTCGGCGAAACCCGTTGCGGCGCCTGCGGTTCCTGCCATTGCGGCGGCGGATCCGGCGTTCATGCAGGTGACCGCGAAGGTGAAGGGGTTCGCGGCGGCCAAAAAGGCACATCCGCCTGCTGCCGCGAAGGCCAAGGAGGCACAGGACGCCGCGCAGGCGCCGGCCGACGACCTGGCCGGGCAGGCGAAGGCCTCGAAGGTCGACTCGATGGACGCGCAGCAGGCCGGGTCGTTCGACAAGCAGGCGTTCATCGCGGCGGTGAAGTCCGCGATCGAGGCGAAGTCGCCGAAGACGTTGCAGGACGCGACAGCACCTGCGGGCAAGGCCGACGGGGTCGCGTCCGAAGTGAAAGGCATGGTCTCCCAAGGCAAAGACGGCCAGGCACGCGACATCGCGGCCGCCACGGACGCGCCGCCGGACCAGTCGAAGGCCGTGCCGAAACCCGTCACGCCGATGGCCGCGGAGAACCCCGGTGCTGCCGCGTCGATCCCCGCCGCGGGCGCCGTGCCGAAGCCCGCCGCACCGGCGCGGACCGACCTGTCCGCTGGCAAGCAGCAGGTCGCGCAGGAACAGGGTGACGTCACCGACGAGCAGCTGCGGCAGTCGAACGAGCCGCAGTTCCAGCAGGCCCTGGACGCGAAGAGCGCGGCCGCCGCGCACGCCGACACCGCGCCGGGCCAGTTCCGCGCGCAGGAACAGCAGGTGCTGGGCCAGGCCAAGGCCGACGCGTCCGCCGAGACCGCCGCGGGTGTGGCCGGCATGCAGGGCGCCAAGGGTGCCGCGCTGGCGAAACTGGTGGCGGACAAGGGGAAGACGAAGACCAAGGACGAGGCCAAGCGCGCCGAGGTGACCACGCGCGTGCAGGGCATCTTCACGGCCACCGAGGCCGCGGTGAAGAAGATCCTGGAGGGCATCGACCCGAAGGTCGACGAAGCGTTCACCAAGGGCGAGGCGCAGGCGCGGCAGGCGTTCGAGGCGTTCGTCGCGGCCAAGGTCAACGCCTACAAGCAGGACCGCTACTCCGGCTGGCTCGGTGGCTACCGCTGGGCCAAGGACAAGCTGCTCGGCATGCCGGACAAGGTGAACGAGTTCTACACCGCCGGCCGCGAGCTGTACCTCAAGCAGATGGACGGCGTGATCTCGCGCGTCGCCGACATCGTGGGCACCGATCTCTCCCTGGCCAAGCAGAAGATCGCTTCGGGCAAGGCCGAGATCGCGGCCTATGTGAAGACCCTGTCGCCGGACCTGCAGAAGGTGGGCGCCGAGGCGTGCTCGGAGATCAACTCCAGGTTCGAGCAGCTCGAAAGCGACGTCACCGACAAGCAGAACTCGGTCGTGGACTCCTTGGCCAGCAAGTACGTCGAAGCGCGCCAGGGCCTCGACGAGCGCATCGAAGCGTTGCAGGCGGAGAACAAGGGCCTGGTCGACGCCGCGCTCGACGCCGTCAAGGGCGTGCTCAACACCATCCGCGAGCTCGCCGCGATGCTGCGCGACGTGCTCTCCCGCGCGGCCGGAGTCGTCGGCGACATCATCAAGAAGCCGGTCGAGTTCCTCGGCAACCTGATCGCCGGTGTGAAGGGCGGCATCCTCAAGTTCAAGGACAACATCCTCGACCACCTGCGCAAGGGCCTGATGGGCTGGCTGTTCGGCGCCTTGGCCGAAGCGGGGATCGAGCTGCCGGAGAAGTTCGACCTGCGCGGCATCGTCAAGCTGCTGGCGTCGATCTTCGGCCTGACCTGGTCGAACATCCGCAACCGCCTCGTTCGCCAGATCGGCGAGAAGGCCATGGCGGCGGCCGAGAAGGGCGTCGAGATCTTCCAGGTGCTGACCACGCAGGGCGTCGCGGGCCTGTGGCAGATGCTGCTGGAGAAGCTCGGCGACATCAAGAACATGATCCTGGAGCAGGTGAAGGACTTCGTGATCACGAAGATCATCACCGCCGGCATCACCTGGCTGATCGGGCTGCTCAACCCCGCCGCCGCGTTCATCAAGGCCTGCAAGCTCATCTACGACGTCGTGATGTTCTTCGTGAACAACGGCAGCCGCATCATGAAGTTCGTCAACACCGTGATCGACTCCGTGGCCGACATCGTGCGCGGCAACGTGGGCGGCGTCGTCAACAAGATCAACGACGTGCTCGGCCAGATGGTCCCGATCATCATCGGCTTCCTCGCCAGCGCGATCGGGCTGGGCGGGATCGGCGCGAAGATCAAGTCCATCATCGAGACGCTGCAGAAGCCGGTGAACAAGGCGCTGGACTGGGTGATCAAGAAGGGCCTCACGCTGGCCGGGCCGATCATCAAGGCCGCCAAGGGCGTCGGCGCCAAGGTGAAGGCGAAGGTCGCCGCGGGCAAGGCGTGGGTGAAGGGCAAGGTCGACGCGGGCAAGGCGTGGGCCAAGGACAAGTGGCAGAAGTTCCGGCAGAAGGCACCCTTCACCGCCCAGGGCAAGGCGCACAACGTCATCGTGTCCGCCGACCACCCGAACGACGTGCGGATCCTGGTCGCGTCGAAGCCGAAAACGCCCGCCCAGGCGATGAACGACGCCATGGCCGCGGCCGACCTCGACGGCCCCAGGCTGAGCGCCTACCGGGAACGCGTCGCGGTCGCCGCGAACAGGGAGAGGGCACTGCGCGAGCTCGCCCGCCAGACGATGATGAGCGCCGGTCCGCACATGGGGGTGTCGGTGAACATGCTCCCGGAGGCGAGGGCGCTGGCCGACGCGATCGCCGCGTGCTGGGACCTCATCGGCTACGACGGCGAGGCGGTCGGCCGGACGTCCCATCGGCGCGGGGAGGCGGGCGCCGCCGGCGATGTGCACCAGCACAACAAGAAGGGCAGGCAGTACGACGACGACCTCAAGGGCGAGGAGCGCAAAGCCGCACGGCTCGAAAGCGAGCACGTGATCCCGTGGGGCTGGGTCCAGGAGATCGTGCACAAGCTGATGCAGCTGGGCGAACTCCCCGGCCAGAAGCCGTCGAGGGCGTACAAGCGGATGACGACCGTGATGGTCTACGAAAGGGCGGCTGAGCTGAAGACCACCCAGCTCACCAGCAACGACGCCGAGTTCAAGAACTGGATCAAGGGCATCAGCCCGGAGGAGGCCAGGCTGACGCTGGCCGACCACCTGCCGAAGCTGGTCGAGTCCAGGGTGCAGATCATCGTGAGTGCGACCGAGGTGTACGTGGAGAAGGTGAAGCGGGACAGCAACGGCCAGATCGTCCTGGAGAAGAAGCCCGACCGCGCGACGATCGTCCGCGCCACCGCGGGACAGCTGGCCGAGATCTTCGCCGCGGTGCGCGAGGCACGGCGTTAGGGCTCAGCGAGCGACCTGCTTGATCACGTCCAGCGCCGCCGTGATGGCCGGGCGGCGAGAGGCCTGCTTGCGCCACACCGCGTACAGCTGCCGCGCTGGAGTGGGCCGCAACGGCACCACGCGCACGTTGTCCGGCACCTCTCCCCTGCCCAGCCGCGGGATGAGCGCGACCCCGATTCCCTTGGCCAGCAACGCGTACTGCGTGTGGTACTCGTTGACCCGGTAGGCCAGCTCCGGCTCGATGCCCGCCGCGTGGAACGTGCGCACCAGCCAGTCGAAGCAGATCGACCCCTCGGACTGGCACATCCAGCGCAGCCCCGCGAGGTCGGCGGGTTCGAGGAACTCCTTGTGCGACAACGGGTTCGAGGCCGGGATCAGCACGTCGGCCACGTCCCGCAGGATCGGCATGCGCGACAACGAGTCCGGCACCGGCAGCGGGGTGTTCTCCCAGTCGTGCACGATCGCGAGGTCCAGCTCGCCGCGTGCCACGGCCTCGCCGGCCTCGGGCGGGTCGATCTCGGTCAGGCGCACGTCCAGCGCCGGGTGCTGGTCGGCCAGGCCCGCCAGCACGTCGGGCAGGAGGCCGCGTGCGGCCGTGGCGAACGAGCCGACGCAGAGGCGGCCGATCGCGGCGCCGCGTTGTTCCTCCAGGGCGACCTCGGCCTCTTCCACGAGCTTGAGGACCTGCCCGGCGGTCTCGGCGAGCAGGAGCGCGGCGTCGGTGAGGCGAACGCCCCGGCCCTGGCGTTCCAGCAGCGTGGTGTGGGTTTCGCGTTCGAGCTTGGCGATCTGCTGCGAGACCGCGGACGGCGTGTAGCCGAGCACCTCCGCCGCGGCGCCGACCGTGCCGTGCGTCGCCACGGCGTGCAGTGCTTTGAGCCTTCCCAAGTCGAGCATGTAGCAATGCTAAACCCATACCCTAAGCAAGCGGAACTAGTGCTAAATAGTTAGCGCGTGCAAGCTTAGTTCCATGAGTCCCCGACACATCCTGCTCGCCGTGCTGGTCGCCGCCATCTGGGGCTTCAACTTCGTCGTGCTCAAGATCGGCCTGGACGAGTTCCCGCCGATCCTGTTCTCGGCGCTGCGGTTCCTCGCCGCCGCCGTGCCGGCGATCTTCTTCGTGGGACGGCCGCGAGTGGCGTGGCGCTGGATCATCGCGGTCGGGCTGGTGCTCGGCGTCGCGAAGTTCAGCTTCCTGTTCATCGGCCTCAAGGCGGGCATGCCGGCCGGGCTCGGGTCGCTGGTGCTGCAGAGCCAGGTGATCTTCACGACCGTGTTCGCCGCCGTCGTCCTGCGCGAACGGCCGCGGTCCGTGCAGGTCACCGGGATCGTGCTCGCCGTCGCGGGCATCGGGGTGATCGCGTGGGACTACGGCCTGAGCTCGCCGCTGCTCGGGTTCATGCTGGTCCTCGTGGCGGCGGCGCTCTTCGGCGCGTCGAACGTGCTGATGCGTTACGCGAAGCCCGCGGACACGCTGCGGTTCATGGTGTGGGTGAGCGCGGTGGCGGTGCTGCCGTTGTTCGCGCTGGCGTTCCTGACCGAGGACGTGTCCGCGCTGGGTCGCCTGAACTGGGCCGGGGTGGGCGCGATCGGATACGTGGCGTGGATCTCGACGCTGCTCGGGTTCGGCATCTGGGGGTTCCTGCTGCGCAAGTACGAGTCGTCCGTCGTGGCGCCGTTCTCGTTGCTGGTGCCGGTGTTCGGGATGTTCTCGGCGTGGCTGTTCCTCGGCGAGGACGTGACCGTGCTGCGGGCGGCGGCCGGCGGGCTGGTGCTGCTGGGCCTCGCTATCCCGCAGCTGGCGGGGCGCCGGGCGGCACGAACGGCAGCCCCGCCGGTGCTCCTCGTTCCAGCAGGTCGATGACGGCCTTGGTGTCGAGGTTCTCCGCGACCAGGTCGCCCAGGAGGTTCAGCTGAGCCTCGCGGGCGGCCTGGAAGCTCACCTCACCGGGCACGAAGTCCCTGCCCGCACGATCAGCGGCCCAGACCAGGAACTTGCGGCGGAACGTGTCGTTCTCCAGCAACCCGTGCCAGTGCGTGCCCAGCACTCGTTCGGTTTCGGCACCTTCATCGGCCACCAACGGCTGTTCGGTGCTGCGCACGACCTGGCCGTGGTGGATCTCGTAGCCGGTGACGGGCTCGTCCCACGCAAGAGCAGCAGGCCTGGCAAGGGTTTTCGAAGGCTGGAAGCGGATGTCGACGTCGAGCAGCCCGAGCCCTGAAACCACGCCGTTCTGGGACTCGACGTCGTCCTCGATGCGCTTCGACAACATCTGGAAGCCGCCGCAGATGCCCAGGATCGGGCCGTCGAACCGCTGGACCGCCTCAGCCAGGCCGGTTTCCCGCAGCCACGCGAGGTCGGAAACGGTGGCCTTGGAACCGGGCAGCACCACCAGGTCCGCGTCCGCCAACCGGGACGGCTCGGTCACGAACCGCACGGAAACCCCTGGCTCACAAGCCAAAGCCTCGACGTCGGTGGCGTTGGAGATGCGCGGCAACCGGATCACGGCGACCCGCAGCCAGTCCTTCACGGGTGGCTGCGGACGGCCGATCACGCCGTCCGCGTTGTAGGACAACGAGTCCTCTGCGTCGAGCCACAGCTCTTCACGCCACGGCAGCACACCGAGCACCGGCCTTCCGGTCAGCGCCCTGAGCTGGTGCAGGCCCGGTTCGAGCAGACGGGCATCGCCGCGGAACTTGTTGACGACAAAGCCGGACACCAGCGCCTGGTCAGCGGCGTCCAGCACCGCCACCGTGCCGAAGAGGTGCGCGAACACACCGCCGCGGTCGATGTCGCCGATCACCAGCACGGGGAGCCCCGCCCGCGTCGCCAGTCCCATGTTCGCGATGTCGTTGGCACGCAGGTTGATCTCGGCCGGCGACCCCGCGCCCTCGCAGATGACGACCTCGTGACCGGCCCGCAGACCGTCCAGAGTGGACAGAACCGTGTCGAGCAGCTGGTGCTTGCGTTCCCGGTAGCTCAACGCGGAGACCTCACCGACCGCCTGGCCGAGCACCACGACCTGTGACGTCCGGTCACTCCCCGGTTTCAGCAGCACGGGGTTGAATCGCACGCTGGGCTCCTTGAACGCCGCCCGCGCCTGCACCGCCTGCGCCCGCCCGATCTCCCCGCCGTCGAGTGTGACGAACGAGTTGTTGGACATGTTCTGCGCCTTGAACGGCACGACGTCAACGCCCTGGCGTGCCAGAAAGCGGCACAACCCGGCGACCAGAACGCTCTTGCCCGCGTCCGAGGTCGTCCCACAGATCAACATCGCGCCCCGCATGGACGCCAATGCTGCCATCATCACCCACATGGTCTCCGTCGTGCTCATGCACAGCCCGTTCCTCGGCCCGTCGAGCATGCGTCCGCTCGCCGACGAACTGGCCTCCGACGGGGTGGCCGTGCTGCTGGTCGACCTGCAGATGACCGTCAACGAGGCACCCGTCCATCAGCGGCTGATCGGCGCTTTCGCGGACGCCCTGGAGGACTCCGGCGTCGGCGGCCCCCTGGTTCTCGTGGGTCACAGCGGCGCCGGGCCGTTGCTGCCCTGCTTCGCGGACGCGCTGGAGCTGGAGGTGGCGGGTCTGGTGTTCCTGGACTCCCACCTGCCGACGCCGGGCAAGGCGTGGCGCGAGACCGTCGATCCCGCGCTGGTGAGCCAGGTCAAGGCGTCGGTGCGCGACGGCAGGCTGCCGCGCTGGGACCGGTGGTTCTCCGAGGACCCGTTGCGGCTCGTGCCCGCCGGCCTGCGCGAGGAGATGCGCGACGAGGCACCCGAGGTGCCGTGGGAGTTCCTGAAGGAGCAGCGCCCGGTCGTCGAGTGGTCCGGGGCGTGCGGGTACGTGCTGCTGTCCGCGGTCTACGAGGACCAGGCGGACAAGGCCGAGGCGCTGGGGTGGCCGGTCGAGCGCGTCGAGTCGCACCACCTGGCGGCCGCGACGTCGCCTTCGTCGGTCGCGGCCGCGCTCAAGGCAGTGATCAGCAGACTGTGAGGATCTCCGCGCCGTCGTCGGTGACGACGAGCGTGTGCTCGAACTGAGCGGTCCAGCTCTTGTCCTTCGTGGTGACGGTCCAGTTGTCGTCCCACATGTCGTGCTCGAAGTCGCCGAGCGTGATCATCGGCTCGATCGTGAACGTCATGCCCGGCTCGAGCACCGTCTTCACCGACGGCTCGTCGTAGTGCAGGACCACGAGCCCGCTGTGGAACGAGCGGCCGATGCCGTGGCCGGTGAAGTCGCGCACCACGCCGTACCCGAAGCGCTTGGCGTACGCTTCGATCACGCGGCCGATGACGTTGATCTCACGGCCGGGCTTCACGGCCTTGATCGCGCGCATGGTCGCCTCGTGCGTGCGCTCGACGAGCAGCCGGTTCTCCTCGGAGACGTTGCCCGCGAGGAACGTCGCGTTCGTGTCGCCGTGCACGCCGCCGATGAACGCCGTCACGTCGATGTTCACGATGTCGCCGTCCTCGACCACCGTGGAGTCCGGGATGCCGTGGCAGATGACCTCGTTCAGCGAGGTGCAGCACGACTTCGGGAAGCCGCGGTAGCCCAGCGTCGACGGGTACGCGCCGTTGTCGCACAGGAACTCGTGCGCCACCGCGTCGATCTCGTCCGTCGTCACGCCGGGAACGACGACCTTGCCCGCCTCCTGCAGCGCCTGGGCGGCGAGGCGCCCGGCGATCCGCATGGCCTCGATGATCTCCGGCGTCTGCACCCACGGGTCGGTGCCGCGCTGCGGCGCGGGCTTGTCCACGTACTCGGGACGCACGATGCGCGACGGCACCTGACGCCGCGGAGACTGGACACCGGGTTGCAACGGGGCACGAACAGCCATGCGCTCCAGCCTACTTGGCGACGACCGAACCGCCTCGGACCTGGTCCTTGCCGCGCATCCACGGCAGCTCGACGGGGGTGTCCCATTCCTGCGACTCGCGCGGAGCCGGGAGCAGCACGCCCGCGCGGAGCAGGCGCTCCCGCAGGGGGAGCAGGTCGGGTCGAGTCATCACGGCACCGCCTTCAGGAACCTCGCCGCCACCTCCACGGCTGGAGTTGAAGTTTCTCCGCTCAGGACCAGCGTCGCGAACGCGAGATCGCCTCGGTAGCCCATGAACCACCCGTGTGAGTGCACGCCGTCGCCGAACTGCGCGGTACCAGTCTTGCCGCGCACATCGCCGAACGGCTTGAGTTGCGGTGCAGTGCCGTAGTCGACGACCTCGCGCATCATCTGCCGCACCGGGTCGAGGGCGGCCGCGGGCGGCGCGGTGGGCTGTTTGTCCGCTTTGGTCTCCTTGCCGCGCACCAGCTGCGGCACCGGCATCGAACCCTTCGCGATGGACGCCGAGACCAGCGCCATGCCGAACGGCGACGCCAGCACCTTGCCCTGGCCGAACGCGTCCTCCGCCCGTTCCACGACGTCGGTCGCGGGCGGCACGGACCCGGTGATGGTGGTCAGACCGGGGATGTCGAAGTCGACGCCCAGCCCGAGCGACAGGGCGGCGTTCGGCAGCAGGTCCGGCGGCATGTCGACGGCGAGCTGCGCGAACGTCGTGTTGCAGGAGAACGCGAAGGCGCTGCGCAGCGGGATGGTGCCCTTGTCGAACTCGTTGGAGTTCGGCACGATCCGGCGCCCGTCGATCGTGGTCTTGCCGGGGCAGGGCAGCGGCGTCTCGGCGTTGACCTTGCCGGACTGGATCGCGGCGAGCGCGGTCACGGCCTTCTGCGTGGAGCCCGGAGGGAAGCGGCCGGTGAGCGAGATGGCGCCCTGGGCGTCCGCCGGGTCGTTCTGCGCGACGGCCAGGATGTCGCCGGTGGACGGCTGGATGGCGACCAGCACGGTCGGCTGCTGCACGGGCTCGACAGCGTCCTCGGCCGCGGCCTGGATCGCCCGGGAGAGCGCGATGTTCACGGCTTTGGCGGGTTCGGGGGCCTTCGAGAACAGCTCCTCGACCTCGGTGCCCTGCCCGTCGACCGTGGCGATCCGGAAGCCCGCATTGCCCGCGATGTCGTTCTCGACGAGCTTGCGCACGGCGGGCAGCACCTGGGAACCGAAGTTGCGGCTCGGGGCCAGCAGCGACGTCTGCGTGCTGAACCGCACGCCGGGCAGGTCGTAGATCTTGGCCTTGACGGACTGGTAGTCGGGATCGCGCAGCGCCGCGACCTGGTACGCCTGGCCTTCTGGGGTCTTGCCGGCGCCCTCGGTGATCGACTGCTGGGTGATCGCCTTGTCGAGCGGGGTCAGCGCGTCCGAGAGGGACTTGGCGACGGCGTTGACGTCACCGGCCTCCTTCGCGACCAGGAGGACCGACACGACGCGTTCGGGGGCCAGCAGCGGCGTGCCCTCGCGGTCGAGGACCGGGGCCGGGTCGGGCTTGAGGTCGGTGAGCAGGATCGACTGCTGCGGGTTGAGCTTCGGGTGCGCCACCGACGTCTGCCAGTGCACCTTCCAGAAGTCGCCCTCCTGGCGCACGTCGAACTTGGTCGGGTACGTCCAGTGGCGGTTCTTGTCGAGGTCCCAGTCGAGGCTGACGGACGCCTCGGAGGCGGTCTCGCCGTTCTTGCGCATCTGGTCGACCTTGCTGGTCAGCCCCTTGGGCTTGAGGGCTGCCCGGAACTTCTCCAGGGTGTCCTTGGCCTCGTTCGGGTTGTCCGTGAGGTTCGCGGCGCCCTGCACGTCACCGGACGCGAGCTTCGCCAGGAAGTCGTTGGTGATCTCCGGGGCACCCGGTTCGGACTTGAACAGGCCGCAGCCGCTCAGCGTCAGGACCATGACCGTGATCGTCACCGTGATCGTCGCGAGGCGCACCTCGGCGAGTATGCCCGGTCAGAAGAGGACCGTGGCGTATTGCCCCACCTGTTCGAAACCGATCTTGCGGTAGGCGGCCTGGGCGACGTGGTTGTAGCCGTTGACGTAGAGGCTGGCCGTGCGGTTGAGGACGCGTGTCAGGCGGTCCGCCACCGCTGCGGTGCCGGCGGTGCCGATTCCTGCTCCCCTGCGGTCCGGGCGGACCCAGACGCCCTGGATCTGGCCGACCCTCGACGACATCGCGCCGATCTCCGCCTTGAACACGACCTCGCCGTTCTCGAACCTGGCGAAGGCTCGTCCGGCCGCGATCAGTTCGCTGACCCTGGCTCGGTAACCGGCGCCGCCGTCTTCCGCGCACGGGTCGATGCCCACCTCTTCGATGAACATCGAGATGGCCGCGGGGAGGTAGCGCTGCAGTTCGCTGGGACGGACCTGGCGGACCAGCGGGTCCGGGGTGATCTTGGGCGTGCTGGAGATCGCCATCAACGGCTGGTCACCGCGCACCTCACGGGCCGGTCCCCAGTCGGGCTGGAGCTCTTCCCAGAGGGTTAAGACCTGTTCGGCGGGCCCGACGAGCGACGAGCACAGGCGACCGCGGCGTCTCGCGCGGTCGGCGAACATGCGCATCGCCGACGCGCTGCCCTTGAGCGGGATCAGGTTCGGGCCGGAGAAGCAGAGGCCGTCGACCTTGCCCCTGATCGGGCGGGTGTCCGAGCCCCACATCTCGCCGCCCAGGCGCCACGGGTCCAGGCCGGCTATCTCCACCCTCGCGGCGACCATGCACGCGGCTACGGGGTCGTTGTCGAAGACCCCGCGTACATCGATCAGGTCGCGTTCGTCCAGCACGCGCGCTCCGGCCAGCCTCAGCACGTCACCTAGCGTGCCAGATGAGATGTACCTGTGGCATCAGCCAACTGTGCGGACCGGTCGTGACGGTGCGTGGGTGACCGGGGCCGGGGCCGAGCACGATGAGGTCGGGTCGCATGCGTGTCACGGCGGCGTGCGTCAGCTCGTTC
>NZ_JBEXPJ010000017.1:0-94187 GCF_040611995.1 Lentzea sp. NPDC006480 | reverse complement strand
GGCTGTGTTTCGGCACGCTGTTGAGTTCTCAAAGAACACGCGCTCACCGCAGTCACGTCAGCTTTTCGGCTGATTACTTCCGGGGCTTGTGTTGCTGAAGCTTATTTGGTTCTGCTCGCCGGTGTCAAATCGGCCTCTAGGAGGCTTTCTCTCTCCGGCTTGTGCCCCGCTCGTTCCGGTTTTGATTTCCGGCCCGTTCCGCGCTGGCAGAGAGAACATTACACAAGCCCGTTTCGATCTCCAAATCGGGGGGTCCCAGTGGCCGCGAAACGTGCGACCACCAGGACAAATGCCCGGCTCAGGGTGCGGAGACCCCGACATCCGCCGGCGTCAGCGGCCTCCGGGAGGCCGACGCGCTGTACTCGTCGGCGCCCACATCGGGCTTGCCGACACGGGACTGCGGATCGAAATCGCGCGTCACGTACGAGTACGTCCCCGCGGAGCTCTCGATCGCCGGGCTCCCGGACGCGAGGCGCAACAGACCGTGCGCGTCGCGCACCAGCTTCGGGTCGACCGAGCGGTAGCCGGTGGAGATGCCGGCGGTTCCTCCCCACACGATGTTGCCCTCGTACTTGACCGTCGAACCGCTCATCATGTCGATGAGCTTCGACGACGAGCCCTTGATGACGTTGTTCGCGAGCACGCAGTCCTTAGGTGCGTAAGTACCGGTGTCGCTGTCGACCACGGCGCCTGTGCCGATCAGGGTGTTGAAGGCGACGGTCACGCGGTCCGGGCGGTCGTGTTCCTTGGAGGTCGGGCCGCTGTCGGTCTCCGAACCCTTGCCGAACACGATCGCGCGGTCGCCGCTGTTCTCCACGTAGTTGTTGAACACCTTGTGGTCGTTTCCGTGGAACCGGATGCCACTGCCGAACAGCAGGTTGCCTTCAACCGTGGAGCGGTTGCCGTGACGCAGCACGAGGTAGCCCTTGCTGTCCCGGATCGTGTTGAAGCGGATCGTGTTGTCCGAGGACTTCACCGAGATGGCTTCGGGATCGCCGTTCGCCTTCTCGAACAGGTTGTTCTCGACGACGGCGTTGGCGGACAGCTGCTGCTTGTAGCTGAGGCCGACCCGGATCGACTCGCCGCCGTTCAGGCCGCTGTAGCTGTGGTTGTAGAAGTAGTTGTGGTGCACCTTCGTCCGTTGGGCGATCTTGCCGTCCGGACCGGTGATCTGCAGGTACACGCCCTCGTTGGTGCGGTTCGAGAAGGTGTTGTGGTCGACCTCTACGTCGTCCGCGCTCACCGTGAGAGAGTCACCGGCTTTGTCGCCGTCGAAGGTGGTGCGGGTGATACGACTCCCGGCCGCCTCGGCCGGCACCACCAGAGAGCTCGTGCCGGAGAAGACGAAGCCTTCGACGGTCACGCCGCGGACTGCGCCGAACTCGAAGCCACCGGCGTTGAACACGGCGCGACCGGTGTGCGTGGCCGCTATGGTGATCCTCGACTTGGTGATCTTGATCCGCTTGTCGGCGCGGTGCACGCCGTCCGTGAGCACGATGCGCTGGCCGGACCTGGCCTTGTTGATCGCGGCTTGCAGGGCCGCGACGTTCGGCACGCTCACCACCGCGGCGTCCGCGGGCGTCTGAACTAACGAAGACAGCAGGGCAGCCGCACCTACGACGGCTAGTGATCGGATCATTTGCCAACTCCTGTGGTGGCACTTCTGCGGCGGTGGGCCGAAAGTACTGAGGAGTTCCTGCGGACGGGGCAGTTCGGCAGACGCCGCTTGCCTCGTCCTGCAGGGATGGATCCGATGTCTGCCCTCAGGGGCTACGGCGCCGTGGGACCGACGTCCGCCTTGGTCAGCGCCTTGCGCAGCGCCGACGAGCTGTACTCGTCCGCACCGACGTCGGCCTTGCCGGAGCGTTCCTGGGGGTCGAAATCGCGCGTCACGTAGGAGTAGGTGCCCACCGACGCGTCGATAGCGGGACTACCGGAGGAAAGGCGGAACAGTCCGTTGGAGTCCTTCACGAGTTTCGGGTCCACGGACTTGTAACCGCCCGCCGGCATGCTGCCGCCGGTGCCGCCCCAGATGACGTTGCCCTCGTACTTCACGATCGAACCGCTGCGCATCGAGACGACACCACCGGACGAGCCCTTGATGATGTTGTTCGCGAGCACGCAGTCCTTCGGCTTGAAGTTGCCGCCGTCGCTGTCGACGACCGCGCCGGTGCCGATGAGCGTGTTGAAGGCGACCGTCACGCGGTCCGGCCGGTCGTGTTCCTTGGAGGTCGGGCCGCTGTCCGCCTCGCTGCCGGAACCGAACACCATCGCGCGGTCGCGGGTGTTCTCCACGTAGTTGTTGTAGATCTTGTGGTCGTTGCCGTGGAACCGGATGCCGCTGTTGAACAGCAGGTTGCCCTCGACCGTGGACCGGTTGCCGTGGCGCAGGACGAGGTAGCCCCGGCTGTCGCGGATCGTGTTGTAGCGGATGGTGTTGTCCGAGGACTTGACGGAGATGGCCTCGGAGTCGCCGTCCGCCTTCTCGAAGAGGTTGTACTCGACGATCGCGTTCGCGGACTTCGACTGCTTGTGGCTGTAGCCGAGCCGGATCGACTCGCCGCCGTTCGCACCCTTGAACTGGTGGTTGTAGAAGTAGTTGTGGTGGATGTGCGACCGCTTGGCGATGTCGCTGCCGGGGCCGGTGATCTGCAGGTACACACCCTCGCTGGTGCGGTTGGAGAACGTGTTGTGGTCGACCTCGACGTCGTCCGCGCTCACGCTCAGCGAGGCGCCGCTCTTGTTGCCGTTGTAGGTGTTGCGCGTGATGCGGGTGGCCTGCGCTTCGGCCGGCACGTCCAGCGAGCTCGTGCCGTCGAAGACGAAGCCCTCGATGGTCACGTGCTGGACGTTGCCGAGCTGGAAGCCACCGCTGGTGAACACCGTGCCGCCGACGGTCTGGGCGGCGATGGTGATGCCGGACTTCGTGATCTTGATCGGCTGGTCGGCCAGGTGCACGCCGTCGGCGAGCACGAGGCGTTGACCGGGCCGGGCGGTGTCGATCGCGGCCTGGAGGGAGGACACGGTCGAGACGCCGACGACAGCCGCGTACGCAGGGACTCCGACGAAGGATGACAGCAGGGCGACCGCGCCGACTGCAGCCAGTGATCGGATCATTCGCCAACTCCATTGGTGGTCGTCGGCGGCGGTAGACGTAAGTTACCGCAAGATCCCTGCAGGTGGACTAGTTCGATACAAACCAAGGGCCGTATCGAGCGACGACAGGCGATCCAGTTGTCCGATGTCTGCGAGCGGGAACCACTGGGCGAGGTCCGTCGTGCCGCCCACCTCGTTGCGCAGCTCGCCACCCACGATCCGCACCTCGTACATGATCCTCAACGCGTGGTAGTCGCGGTCCGGCTCCTCGCGGAACTCCGAGTCGATGCCGAGCAACCGGACCACCTCGACGTGGTAGCCGGTCTCCTCCTCGAACTCCCGGATCACCGCGTCGTACGGGTGTTCGCCGTGGTCGAGCCCACCTCCGGGAAGGATCCACTGCCTGCCCTCCCGCGCGATGAAGCGCGCGAGCAGGATCTCGTCGTTTTCGTTGATGCACACCCCGTACGCGGCCACACGCTGCTTCTTCGCCCTCATGCGGATCAGCCTAGCTGGCGATCATGCTATAAAAGTGATATCACTTAGCTAGTACTTCGACAGGGGGTTCGGATGAGCGCGATCGACACGAAGGTGCACATGCCGGCGCCTGCTGTGCGTGAGAAGCACGCATGGGAGCTGCCCGGTCTGCCGATGTTCTTCGCAGGACTGGTGGTGTACGCGGTGGGCGTGTGGGTGCTGGTCAAGGGCGTCATGGACGCCGCGGACGCAGGCCGGGACCCGTCACCCGGGATCCTGATCGCGGGCGTGCTGGTGCTGTTCGCGGCGTCGCTGATCATGAAGGGGCTGTTCACGGTCGCGCCCGGTGAGGCGCGCGTGCTGCAGTTCCTCGGCCGTTACGTGGGCACGGTGCGCACGGACGGTCTGCGGTGGGCGAACCCGTTCACCACGCGGGAGAAGATCTCGACCCGGATCCGCAACCACGAGACGCAGACCTTGAAGGTCAACGACGCGGACGGCAACCCGATCGAGATCGCCGCCGTCGTCGTGTGGCACGTGGAGGACACTGCGCGCGCACGGTTCGAGGTCGACGACTTCGTGCGGTTCGTGGGCATCCAGACGGAGACCGCGGTACGGCACATCGCGACGAGCTACCCGTACGACAGCCACGAGGAAGCCGGGCTTTCGTTGCGGGAGAACGCCGACGAGATCACCGAGACGCTGGCGATCGAAATTTCGGCACGGGTGCAGGCCGCGGGTGTGAAGGTGATCGAGTCGCGGCTCACGCACCTCGCGTACGCGCCGGAGATCGCCCAGGCCATGTTGCAGCGGCAGCAGGCTTCGGCGGTCGTGGCGGCGCGGACCCGGATCGTCGAGGGCGCCGTCGGCATGGTCGAGCTCGCGTTGCAGCGGCTCTCCGAGCAGAACGTCGTCGAGCTCGACGAGGAACGCAAGGCGGCGATGGTGTCGAACCTGCTCGTCGTCCTGTGCGGTGACCGTTCCACGCAGCCCGTGGTGAACGCCGGTTCGCTCTACACCTGATGGCTGAGCGGAAGAGCGTTCTGCTCAGGCTCGATCCGGCCGTGCACGACGCGTTGAGCAGGTGGGCGAACGACGAGCTGCGCAGCACCAACGCGCAGATCGAGTTCCTGCTGCGGCGTGCGCTGGCGGAGGCGGGCCGGCTGCCGGGCGAGGCGAAGAAGATGCCTCGCCGCGGCAGGCCCCCGAAGAACCCGGACGCCGACTAGAGCTCTGGTCGTGCGTGCAGGTCACGGGCGCGGAACAGCACCGCGTGCTCGACGCCCATGGCCTGCCCGCCCATCTCGGCGATCTTCGGGATGAAGTCCGCGGGGGCGGGGTGGCCGGGGATCGCGGCCAGGTACGCGGCGTGTGCTTCGAGCGAGGCCACGCCGCGCCGCAGCGGTTCCCCCGTCACGTCGACGCCGTGGGTCGGGCCGCCGAACCCCGGGACCAGGTACCAGCGCGGGGAGTGCGGTTCGAGGCCCTCGTCGACCTGCTCCGGGAAGATCCACCGGTTGCCCGCGTCCCTGATCGCGTCGAGGGTCGCGAGCCCGGCCGCGCGGTGGTCGGCCTGCTCGAAGCCGTGCGGGGTGTCGACGTCGAAGTTGCTGCCGAGCACGACGTCGGGCTTGAACCGGCGGATCTCGCGGCAGATGTCCCGGCGCAGGTCGAGGCCGTAGACGAGGACGCCGTCCGGGTGGTCGAGGACGGTCAGCTGCTCGACGCCGACCGCGGCGCAGGCGGCCTGTTGTTCGGCGAGTCTCAGACGTGCGGTCTCTTCCGGAGGGTTCGGCATGCCGGCTTCGCCGCGGGTGAGCAGGAGGTAGCCGACCTCGATGCCGCTCGCGGTCCAGCGGGCGACGGCGGAGGACAGGCCGTACTCCATGTCGTCGGGGTGCGCGACGACGCAGAGCACGCGCTGGAACTCTTCTGGGAGCGCGGGCAGTGTCATGCGCGCATCATTCCCTGTTTCAGCGCAGGCGGCTGAACAGGCGTTTCACCAGCATGAAACCGCTCTCACGGAGTTCCTCCGTTCGGAGGTGTTCTCGTCCGACTCCCCCACGCGATCGTGTGCGGCGGGCGCACGGGAACGTGGAGGAGTCTTGTCTTTGTTTTCCCGCAAGCGCACCGGGCTCGGTGTGCTGAGCGTTGCTGTGGTGATCGCGTCGCTGACACCGGCCGGTGGTCTGGCGGCGGGCAAGGAGATCTACCTGGACGCTCGGGCGTCGTCGGAGCGCCGGGTCGAGGACCTGCTCCGGAGAATGACGCTCGAGGAGAAGATCGGGCAGATGGTGCAGATCCGCGTGGGCAAGCTGCGCGGTGACTGCAACAACGCCAACGGGCCGTTGGTGGACACGTGTCTGAAGGCGGTGCTCTCCGACGCGCACACGGGCTCGATCCTGTCCGGTGGTGGTGACGCGCCGGTCGACAACACGCCGCGCGCGTGGGCCGAGATGAACAACGCGATCCAGCGCTATGCGTTGGAGCACAACCGGTTGAAGATCCCGGTCATCTACGGCGCGGACGGCGTGCACGGGCACAACAACGTCATCTCCGCGACGATGTTCCCGCACCAGATCGGGCTCGGCGCGACGTGGGACCCCGCGTTGTCGGAGCAGATCGGTGTGTCCGCGTCCAAGGCGTTGCGGTCGACGGGCGTGTTCTGGAACTTCGCGCCGGTGTCGGACATCGCGCGCGACACTCGGTGGGGCCGCTACTACGAGACCTACAGCGAGGACTCGTTCCTCGCTGGGCAGATGGCAGCGGCGAACGTGCGCGGGCAGCAGTCGCATGTGGACGACACGGCTCAGCTGACCGCGACCGCGAAGCACTTCGCGGGCTACTCGGCGCCGGAGAACGGCCACGACCGCTCGCCCGCGCAGATTCCGATCCGTCAGCTGCAGGACGTGGTGCTGCCGTCGTTCCAGGCGCAGTTCGACGCGGGTGTGCGCACAGTGATGATCAACTCCGGGTCCATCAACGGGGTGCCGGTGCACGCGTCGAAGTACATGCTGCAGAAGCAGCTGCGTGAGCGCATGGGCTTCAAGGGCGTCGCGGTGTCGGACTGGCAGGACATGAAGTACCTGGTGGACCGGCACAAGGTCGCGCCGGACTACAAGACGGCGATCGCGATGAGCGTCAACGCCGGGGTGGACATGGCGATGGAGCCGTCGAACGCGGCCGAGTTCACGTCGTTGCTGCTGGCGAACGTGCGTGACGGGTCGGTGTCGCGCGGGCGGATCGACCAGGCGGTGCGGCGGGTTTTGAAGCTCAAGTTCGATCTGGGGCTGTTCGAGAAGCCTTACGTGGATGCCTCGAAGGCCGATGCCAACGTGGTGAACGCTGATCGAGACCTGGCTCGTCGTGCTGCCGCCGAGGGCGCGGTGCTGCTGAAGAACGACGGTGTGCTGCCGTTGTCGGCTGCCGCGAAGAAGATCGTGGTGACCGGTGAGACCGCCGATGACGTGCGCCGTCAGCTCGGTGGCTGGACCGTCGAGTGGCAGGGCGTGCCGGACGACTCGCCGTTGCCGCCGACCGCGACCGTGCTGACCGGTATTCGCGAGGCCGCTCCTGGTGCGTCCGTTGTGCACGCTGCCACGCCCGCGGCTGCTGTTTCCGAGGCAGCCGGTGCGGACGCGGTCGTCGTCGTCCTGGGTGAGAAGCCCGGTGCGGAGGGTCCTGCCGACACGGAGAACCCCGTGCTGACGGCCGAGCAGCAGGCGTGGGTCGACTCGGTGCAGGCGACCGGCAAGCCCGTCGTCGTGGTGCTGCTGACGGCTCGTCCGCAGGTTCTCGGTGGTGCGGCCGACGCGAACGCGCTGGTCGCGGGCTGGTTGCCGGGCAGCGAGGGCGGCCGCGGGATCGCCGACGTGCTGTTCGGCGCGGTGAACCCGAGCGGCAGGTTGTCGGTGTCGTGGCCCAAGGCTCTGGGCGACCCGACTTTGACCTACGACCAGCTGCCTGGCGCGAACACGTCGGCTGGGGCCAAGTACGACGCGCTGTACCCGTTCGGGCACGGGCTCTCGTACACGTCGTTCACCACTTCGGGTACTTCGGTGGCGGTTGATCGTTCGAACGGCGTGGTGAAGTTCACGGTGGCGAACACCGGTGGGCGTGCGGGCACGGTCGTGGTGCCGGTCTACGTGCGTCAGCCCGCCTCGCCGGTGTTGACGCCGGACGCTCGTCTGGTGGGCTTCACGCGCGTGGAACTCGGTGCGGGACAGTCGAAGCAGGTCGAGGTGTCGTTCAAGCTCTCGCAGCTGGCCCTGACCGTGGGCGATGTGGACGGCGACGGGCGGCGTGAGGTCGCACGTGGTGGTTACGAGGCCGTGGTGGGTGCGGAGAAGGCCGCGTTCACGGTGCGCTGAGCTGGCCTGATATCCTTCGTCGTCGTGAACGCGCGGCGCTCCGCCGTGGAGGAGAGCCAGCTCAGGCTGGTGCCGACCAAGCGCGTCACGAACTCCGGTTTCGACAAGAAGGGTGATGTCGCATGGCGAACATCAAGTCCCAGCTCAAGCGGATCAAGACCAACGAGAAGGCTCGCCTTCGCAACAAGTCGGTCAAGTCGTCCCTGAAGACGGCCATCCGCAAGTTCCGCGAGGCTGCCGAGGCCGGTGACAAGGCGAAGGCCCTGGAGCTGCTGCAGGACGCGTCCCGCAAGCTCGACAAGGCCGCCACCAAGGGCGTCATCCACGCCAACCAGGCCGCCAACAAGAAGTCGGCGATGGCTCTGCGCGCGAACTCCCTCGAGGGCTGATTTCGCGCTTCAGGCTCTCGCAAGAGCTTCAGAAGGGGTTCCACTTCCTGCGGGAAGTGGAACCCTTTCGCTTTCTCCGTGGTTGCCCGACGTCGCGGGTGACAGCGTTCGAGCATGAAGCTGCCCGTCCTCGGCGAGACGATCGCGTACATGCGCAGCCCCGTGGACTGGGCGCGCGACCGCTACGACAGGTTCGGCCCGGTGTCCTCCGTGCCGATGTTCGGCGTGCGGATGACTCTCGCGCTCGGCCCGGACGCCACCGAGGAAGTGCTGCTCAACCGCAACAAGGCCTTCTCCAACGGTGGCGGCTGGGAGAGGTTCGTCGGGCCGTTCTTCCACCGCGGCCTGCTGCTGCTCGACTTCGACGAGCACCTGCACCACCGGCGGATCATGCAGCAGGCGTTCCTGCCCGCACGCCTGTCGGCCTATCGCGCGCGGATGCTCCCGGCGATCCCCCGCGAGCTGGCGTCGTGGCCGGTCAACGCGCAGTTCCAGGTGTACCCGGCGGTGCGCGAGATGGTCTTCAACCTGACGTCCGAGGTGCTCACCGGCTCGGGGCTCGGCGCGGAGGCCGACGAGGTGAACCGGCTGTTCGAGGCGTGTCTGCGCGCCTCGACGGGACTCGTGCGCTTCCCCGTGCCCGGCCTGAGCTGGTCTCGCGGGCTGACGGCCCGGCGGCACCTGGAGACGATCTTCGGCGCGTGGGTGGCGTCGCGGCGCGCTTCGGGCGGACCTGCCGACAACGTGCTCAGCATGCTCTGCGAGGCCGCGACCGACGACGGCGCCAGCTTCACCGCGACCGACGTGGTCAACCACATGATCCTGTTGCTGCTGGCCGCGCGGGACACGTCGACGATCGCGCTCTCGACGATGATCTACTACCTCGGCAGGAACCCTTCTTGGCAGCAGCGGTGTCGTGAGGACGGTGCCGCGGTGGAGCTGGTGCGCAAGGAGGTGCTGCGGCTCGCCCCGCCGTTGCCGCACCTGGTCCGGCGCGTGGTGCGGCCGACGTCCGTGCTGGGGCATCCGCTCGCCGTGGGCACGTACGTCCAGACCATCCCCCAGTTCAACCACCACATGCACGAGCTGTGGACGAACCCGATGGCGTTCGACCCGTTGCGGTTCAGCTCGGAGCGGGCTGAGGACAAGGTGCACCGGTACGCCTGGATCCCGTTCGGCGGCGGTGTGCACAAGTGCATCGGGATGCACTTCGCGGGCATGGTCGTCGACGCCGTGATGCAGCAACTGCTGGAGCGCTTCGAGTGGTCCGTCGAGGCCGGCTACGAGATGCCGTGGAACCGCCGCGGTCTGCCCTTTCCGGCGGATGGACTGCCAGTGCGGTTGACCAGCAGGCATAGGAGCCAAGGAATCGCTTCCGCGCATTGAGTTCGTGGAGCTGCACGACCTCGACCGCACGCCGGCTCGGGCGGACCGATGCCGTTGATCCAGCGCCGGCTGCACCGCGAGGGTGTGTACACCCAGGTCACGCTGAGAATGTCCCTGCGTTCCAACGGGTTCAGGCCACGAACGGGCGAGCGCTTCCCGAATGTTGCGCGGTGGACTACGAGCCGTCGTCCGTCGACGCCACGGACTGCTCCCTTGAGGGCACGCGGACGATCTACGGCGCCTTCCACCACTTCCCGCCTGCTCTGGCCACGCGGATGCTCCAGAACGCCGTCGACACCCGGCAGCCGGTGGTCGTCGTCGACACCAAACGGTCGTTCGTGTACCCGCTGCTGTTCCCGTTCCTGACGACGCTGATGGTGCTGATCTCCGCGCCGTTCCAGCGCAATCCGCTCCCCCGCTACCTGCTGCGGCTGGTGCTGACCTGTCTGGTGCCGGTGCTGCCTTTCATGATGTTCTTCGGCAGCGTCGTGTCGTTCCTGCGCATGTACGGGCGCGCGGAACTGCGGCGGATGGTCGACGGCCTCTCCGGCACCGAAACGTTCACCTGGAAGATCGGTGTCGTGCCGGGCCTCACGGGCGCCCAGCACCTGATCGGGGTGCCGCGGTGACTCAGCGGCGGCCGTGCGACGCGACGATCTTGAGCACCGCGCGTTCGAGCGCGTAGTCGGCGTCTGCCGCCACACCCTTCACGTCGGCGTTGAGCCCCGCGACCACCTGCATCGCGTCGGCGAGACCGGTCTGGTCCCAGCCGCGGGCCTGGGCCTGTGCCTTCTTGATCTTCCACGGCGGCATGCCGAGCGGGCCGGCCAGGCTGAACGGGTCGGCCCGGCCCACCGCGGACACGCGCGCGACCGTGCGCACCGCGTCGGCCAGCGCGTCCGCGACCAGCACGTGCGGCACACCGAGTTGCATGGCCCAGCGCAACGCCTCCATCGCGCCCGCCCGGTCACCGGTCACGGCCTTCTCGGCGACCGCGAACCCGGTCACTTCGGCCTTGCCCTGGTGGTAGCGGCGGATCTCGTCGACCGTCACCTTGCCGTCGGTGTCGGAGACGAGCTGGGACGCCGCCGCCGCGAGCTCGCGCAGGTTCGTGCCCACGGCGTCGATGAGCGTGGCGACGGCCTCGGCGTCGATCTTGCCGCCCGCCTGCCGCACCTCGTTGCGCACGAACGACTCCCGCTCAGCGGGCTTGGTGATCTTGGCGCACTCGGTGACCGCGGCACCGGCCTTCTTCAGCTGTCCTGGCAGGTCCTTGGCCGCCTTGCTACGACCACCGCCCGTGTGCAGGACGACGAGCGTGACCCCGTCCGCGGGCGCCTTGATGTAGGAGAGCACCGTGTCGGCGACCTCCTTGCCGATGTCCTGCGCGTTCTGCAGGACGATCACGCGCCCCTCCGCGAACAGCGACGGGCTGACCAGCTCAGCCAGCTCCGGAGGCGTGAGATCAGTCACCTGCACACGGGTCAGATCGGCGGTCGGATCGACCGTGCGTGCGGCCTCGAGAGCCGCCCGAACAGCACGTTCGACCAGCAGCTCCTCCTCGCCGACGACGAGGTGCAGTGACTCCGGTGCGCTCACGCTCCGCATCCTCCCACGTCCCGGATCGTGGACGTCTGTGGCTGAGCAACGGACTGGTGCCGTAGCTTGGGAGCCACAACTGAACACCGCTCATCCAGAGGGGCAGAGGGACCGGCCCGAAGAAGCCCCGGCAACCGGCGTCAGCGCAGTGCACCAGTGCACGCGCAGACGATCACGGTGCCAATTCCGACCCGTTCGATTTCGCGGGAAAGATGAGGAGATACCTCGCGATGACTGCTGTCTCCGTGCCCACGGGCACCAAGTTCGACCTCGGCCCCGCCCGCGCACTGCTGTGCCGGGAATGCGGGAATGAAACCCCTCTCGCTCCTGAGTACGCCTGTCTGGAGTGTTTCGGGCCGCTGGAAGTGGCCTACGACTTCGGCAAGATCCGGCGCGAGGACATCGAAGCCGGCCCCAGGTCGATCTGGCGCTACCGCGGCCTTCTCCCCGTTCCGTCCACTGTGGAACAGCACCCGAACACCGACCCCGGCGGCACCCGCCTGGTCGAGGCCCACAACCTCGCCAAGGCCCTGGGCGTCCGCAAGGTCTGGGTGAAGGACGACACCGGCAACCCCACCCACTCCTTCAAGGACCGCGTGGTCGGCGTGGCACTCGCCGCCGCCCGCGAGCTCGGCTTCAAGGTCCTGGCCTGCCCGTCGACCGGCAACCTGGCGAACGCCGTCGCCGCGGCCGCCGCCCGCGCGGGCTGGCAGTCCGTGGTTCTCGTGCCCTCCAATCTCGAGCGTGCCAAGATCCTGATGAGCGCCGTCTACGAGGGCGCCCTGATCGCCGTCGACGGCAACTACGACGACGTGAACCGCCTGGCCCAGGAACTCGCCGCGGAGCACGAGGACTGGGCGTTCGTGAACGTCAACGTCCGCCCGTACTACGCGGAGGGCTCGAAGACCCTCGGCTACGAGGTCGCCGAACAGCTCGGCTGGCGCCTGCCCGACCAGATCGTCGTGCCCATCGCCTCAGGCTCACAGCTCACCAAGGTCGACAAGGCCTTCCGCGAGCTCGGCCAGCTCGACCTGGTCGAAGCCACCCCGTACCGCGTGTTCGGCGCCCAGGCCACCGGCTGCTCGCCTGTGTCCGCCGCGTACAAGGAAGGCCACGACGTCATCCGCCCGGTCCGCCCGGACACGATCGCC
This sequence comes from Lentzea sp. NPDC006480, assembly GCF_040611995.1. NCBI lineage: Bacteria > Bacillati > Actinomycetota > Actinomycetes > Pseudonocardiales > Pseudonocardiaceae > Lentzea > Lentzea sp. NPDC006480. Next base: position 81,719 of record NZ_JBEXPJ010000017.1, on the reverse strand, counting down.
CGCTCGCTGGCGATCGGCGCCCCGGCCGACGGCCCGTACGTGCTCGACGCGGTGCGCCGCACCAACGGCGCCATCGAGGACGTGACCGACGAAGAGGTCGTCGAGGGCATCAAGCTCCTCGCCCGCACCGAGGGCATCTTCGCCGAGACCGCCGGCGGCGTGACCGTGGCGACGGCGAAGAAGCTGATCGAGGCGGGCCAGCTCGACCCGGACGCCGAGACCGTGCTGCTGATCACCGGCGACGGTCTGAAGACCCTCGACGCACTCGGCGACACGATCGGCCCGCGCGCGACGGTGCCGCCGTCGGCCGAGGCCGTCATCAAGGCGCTGGCCTAGTCACCTCCTTCCTGAGCCTCATCCCGGTCCGGGGACGCCGCGTGCGTCCCCGGACCGCGTTGTGTCAGAGGGAAATCGCCTCGGTCTGCAGCCAGCCCGTGCGCGGGAACCGTTGCAGGACTTCCATCGTGTGCGGCCCGACCGGCTCCACCTCCGCTCGCCAGGCCACAACCTGTTGCGGCCACGGGGCTTCCGCCTTCAGCACGTTGTAGTGGTAGTCGTGCCAGTCGTGTGGCGCGATCCGCATGCCGTCGTCGAACACGTGCTCCGAGACGAGGTCGTACGCCTCCTCCGGCTTGGCCGCCTTGGTGGGCGGCAGCACGTGCGTGGTCGTCGCCCGGTAGGTGAGGGCGCGGGTGCCGTCGTCGAGTGTTTCGCAGATGTAGTAACCGAAATCGGGTTTCAGCTCGTCATGCGGCCATGGCGCCGCCGTGTAGTTCGTCTGCCACAACGCCCACGCGAGGCCGGGCGTGCCGCCGGGGATCGGGTAGCGCGCGTTGTAGAGCCTGATCCAGACCATCTTCTTCTCCTTCTCACTGTTCGGTTTCCCGGCAACACGGCCAGGTCGCCGTCCTTGTCCGTGCGCAACACCACCGCGCCACCTGCCCGCAGCAGGTCGAGCACGTGCTCGCTGGGGTGGCCGTAGCGGTTGCCCGTGCCCACGCTCACCAGCGCGATCCGTGGTTGTGCGGCCTTGAGGAACGCGGGCAGCGAGTACCGCGAACCGTGGTGCGGCACCTTGAGCACGTCGGCCCGCAGGTCCCGATCTCCCAGCAAGGCCGACTGGCCCGCCAGCTCGACGTCACCGGTGAGCAGCACGCGGCCTGCTCGTGTGATCGCCCTGAGCACGAGCGAGTAGTCGTTGACCGTCGTGTTCGTGTCGTCCGCTGTCGGCGGCCGTCTTGGCCCGAGCACCTCCACTTCCAGTCCTGGCCAGGCGAACCGTTCGCCAGCCTTGGGTTCCACGACCCGCACGCCGTGGCCGCGGGCCTGCTTGGTGATCTCTTTCCACGCCCAGTCGGGCTCCTTGAGCGGACCGACCGCGATAGCCCCCACCGCACGCCCGGTGAGCACCGCGGGCAGGCCCTGCACGTGGTCCGCGTGCAGGTGGGTCAGCACGAGGAGCGGAATCCTCTTGATTCCCAACGTCTTCAGGCACCGGTCGACCGCACCGGGATCGGGCCCGGTGTCCACCACGACCGCTCGGTCGGCCTCGTCGGTCGCCAGCACGAGCGCGTCGCCCTGGCCCACGTCGCACGCGACGACCTTCCAGTCGTCCGGTGGCCAAGCCGGTGCCACGACCTGCATCGGCACCAGCACGACGAACCCGCCGACCAGCACCGCGACGACCAACGTCCGCGTCTTCTTGAACCGCAGCAACAACACCACCGCGGCCAGAACTCCGGTCAGCGCGAACGCTCCGAGCCAGCCCTGCGGCCAGCCGACCGACGCACCGGGCACGGTCGCCGCCTGCCGTGCGACCTGGATCAGCCAGGTCACTGCCGGTCCCGCGATGTGCACGACCAGTTCGGCGCCCGGCCGGTACAGGGATGCGACAGCTGCCGCCACCACACCCAGGACTGTTGCCGGTGCGACCACCGGCCCTGCGACCAGGTTGGCGACGATCGCCACCAGGCTCACCTGACCGGAGAGGCCGACGACCAGCGGAGCCGTCGCCAGGCTTGCGGCCGTGGGCACGACGATCGCCTCGGCCAGGCCGTTCGGCACGCCGCGTTCCTTCAGCGCTCTCGACCACTTCGGCGCCACCAGGACCAACGCCGTCGTCGCCACGACGGACAGCGCGAACCCCGGATCACCGCCGAGTGCCGGATCGACGAGCACCAGGACGATCACGGCGGCCGCGATGCTCGGCAACGTGGACCGCGTTCGCCCCAGCACCAACGCCAGCAGCGTCACCGCGCCCATCACCGCCGCCCGCAGCACGCTCGGCTCCGGACCGGCCAGCACCACGAACCCCACGAGCGCCGCCATCGCGGCCGCTGCCGCAGTTCGCGGTCCGGCCCTGAGCCGCGTGGCCAGCAGGTAGACCGCGCCGCACACGATGGCCAGGTTGGCGCCGCTCACAGCCAGCAGATGGGAGAGGCCGGCAGTGCGGAACTCGTCGACGATGCGCGGCACCATGTGGTCGGTGTCGCCCACCACCAACGCCGGCAGGAGCCCGGCTTCCTCGTCATCGAGGACCGCGCTTGCATCACGCAGGCCGTCGCGGAGGTGGTCCGCCCAGCGCTGCCACGCCGGCGCCGGCCGCGGATCGATCGGCGGGCCGCGAACCCTCAGCAGTGCCGACGTCAGGTCGCCACCCCGAGGCGGAGCCAGCGTGCCTTTGGCCGTGACCTCCTGGCCTGGCAACAGATCCCGCCACTGGTCGGCCGGAGCCAGCAGGACCAGGCGGGCACCGTTGGCGGTCGCGGTGATGACCACGTGGTCGATGCCCGCCTGGTGACCGCCGAAGCCCGCGGCCCGGATGCCTTTGGGCCTGGTGGTGAGTTCCGCGGTGACCGTGGTGGAACGGCCTTCGTCGGCGACCAGGCGAAGTGGGTGGGTCTCGGCTCGGAAGACGTTGCCGCCCACCCAGGCCGCGGCTACCGGACCGGAGATCAGGAGGGCGATCGCACACGTTCTTGTCCACCAAGCCCTGCGCCAGGCGGCCAGGCCGATCGTTCCCGCCACCAGTCCGGTGAGGACAGCCGCCTGCCAACTCAGGAAGAGGCCGGCGACGGCGGTCATCCACACCGCCGCGGCCGCTGGGACCAGGCGGTAGTCGTGGGTTATCTGGTGTTTGCGGACCACCGGTGCCTCCGTTGTGCGGTGGGAGGCCTCGGGTCACCGCTTGGACTGCCTTGGCGCGGCAGAGGAGGCCCAGGTCTCGCCGAAAAATGAAGTGCGGTGGCGTGTGGGCTGACCAGCGGCCGGGCTCCCGGTTGGTGCCAGGTGAGGTCGACGGGGCTCGGACGTTGCGGACCCCTGCCCTGGGCGTTGGGGCGGCTGGACGCAGTGGGTTGGGGCGTGGTGTGGCGAGTGATGCGGACAGATCGCATGACGTGACTCCAGGTGTGCGCTGAGGCAGAAGGCGCGGCAGGCCAAGTACAGGACTGGCGGGTGCAGGACCGGCCAGGCGCGGGACGGCCGGATGCGGGACTGGCTGGGTGATGGCCGCTGCGCAGAAGCGGGAAGACGGTTCGAAGCCGAGACCAGGCGGGTGGCGTGAGCGAGTTGGGGCGAAGGCAGCAGGGGCGAGCGGGCTGCCGTGGAGTGAGTTAGTGCCGGGAAGCTGGGGTAATGCGACTGGGTTGAGCAGAGGCAGCGAGGCCGAGACCGGGCCTGCCGGTGGAAGACGGATTGGGGTGGGACGGGCGGGCGCTGGCTAAACGGTGTCCGCCGCGCACAGGCGACAGGACGGCTTCGGGGGTGCGAGCGAGCTCGGCGGCGGCAGGGAGGCCTGGGCCGGGGCTGCTGGCGGGAGCGGGCCGGGCGGAGGGGGTGGGTAGGCGGGCAGCAGGCGGTGGATCGCGGTGGCCAGCGGGCGGCGAGGGCGGCGGCGCTTCCGGGCACCGGTGGCGTGGAGCGGGAAGGCGAGAACGATCGGGCTGCTCGGGTGGTTGTGGTCGGCCTGGAGTGAAGAGGCGTGCGTTAGCTGGTGGAGTTGGGCCTTGGCGCGGAGGTAGAGGGCCGCGGCCGTGGAGGCGAGGGTCATGTGTGGACCAGGTCGGCCAGTTTGGCGAGCTTGGAGTCGCCAATGCCTTCGACGTCGCGGAGTTGGTCGACCGAGGCGAACGGGCCCTTGCGCGTGCGGTGGTCGACGATGCGTTGAGCCGTCACGGGGCCCACGCCGGGCAGGGAGTCCAGTTCGGACGCGGTGGCCGAGTTCAGGTCCAGTTTGGCCGGGGCTGCGGCGGCCGCACCGGCTGGAGGCGGGATGCCCACGGCTATCTGCTCGCCGTCGGTCAGCTTGCGAGCCAGGTTCAGGTTGTGCAGGTCGGCGCCCGGTTTCAGGCCTCCGGCCAGGCGGATGGCGTCGGCCACGCGAGCGCCTGAGGTCACTGTCACGAGGCCCGGGGTGGCGACCTCGCCGACCACGTTCACGACCAGTTCAGGAGCCGGGGCCGTGGTGCTCACCAGCGCCACGTCGGGCGCCTGTTCCGCCGCCGGGCTCCGCCACCAGCTGCCCAGGCCGATCACCGTGCAGGCGACGGCGATGCCCAGGGCCAGCAGGCCTCGGCGCGGGAGACGGGGCAGGCGGAAGCGGCGGCGGGGTGTGCCGTGCTCGTCCGAGTCTTCTGAGCGGGAGTGGACCAGGGTCGGGTCGGCGCGGACCTTCTCGGCCAGGGCGGCCAGGCGTTCGCTCGCGCTGTCGGCAGGGTGGGGGCGGGGGAGCATGGGGGTGACGCTACGGAGTGGGGTGGGTGGGGAGACCGGGGTGAGCGCGGGGCTGTGGATTACTCGCGGGTTGTGGACAGGTCGCGATCACTCGGGGCTGGAGAGCGGGGAATTGTCGGGGGTGTGTGGGAGGATGTCGGGTCCTCCCGGCAGCACCACCACGCCCAGCACACCTGGGCCCGTGTGAGCGCCGATCACCGCGCCGACCTCCGAGATGACGCAGCCGGTCGAGCCCGGCAGCCGTTCGTCGAGGCGAGTGGCCAGCTCAGCGGCCCTTTCGGGAGCGGCGAGGTGGTGCACGGCCAAGCCGACCGGACCGTCGCCCGCCGCGGCCGCCGCCAGATCGACCAGGCGGCTCACCGCCCGGCTCATCGTGCGGACCTTCTCCAGCGGCACGATCCGGCCGTCGTCCATGTGCAGCAACGGCTTCACGGCCAGCGCGGTCCCCACCAGAGCCGCCGCCGTCCCGATCCGGCCACCCCGGCGCAGGTGCTCCAACGTTTCCAAGCAGAAGAACATCCGGGTCTGGGCAGCGGCAGACGACGCCGCCTCTTCCACCTCGGCGTGCGAACACCCGTCAGCAACGGCCGCACATGCGCGCAAAACAGAAAACCCGAGCCCCATCCCGGTCGAACGCGAGTCCACGACGCGAATCCGCGAAGGACCGACCTCCTCCGCAGCCAGCCGTGCGGCCTCCCACGTCCCGGACAGTTCACGAGAGAGATGCACCGACACAACAGCGTCAGCAGAAGACAAGACGTCCCGGTACACGTCCGCCATTTCGCCCGGCGTCGGACGAGACGTGGTCACCCGGCGGTGCTCGGCCAGCGCACCGGCGAGCTCGAAAGGACCGAAGTCGACGCCGTCGAGACGTCCGACCCCGTCGACCGCCACGTGCAGCGGCACCACGGTGATCGAATGGCGCTTCGCGAACCCCTCGGGCAGGTATGCCGTGGAGTCGGTGACGATGGTGATGCGCACGAGCGACGAGCCTACGGGGCTCACTCCTCCGAGGGACTCAACGCCACGGCCGAGATCAAGCCTTGGCCGAGATCAGGGCCGCCATGGCTTTGCCCACCAGCTCGTGCCCTTCGAAGCCCCAGTGCATCCCGTCCGGATTTCCGGCCCCGGACCGCACGTGCTCCCCGATCACCGAAGGCAGATCGAGCAACGGCACTCCAGCACGTGAGCCCCATCCGCGCACAGCCGCGACCGCAGCCGCGTGTCCCTGGTGCGCGTTCGCATACGTAGCCGCCCGATGCACCGACGGCACGATCCCGAACGCCGGCATCGTGTACTGGAGATTGCGGACCGACTGCAACATGTCCCGCAGATACCGCGCGGTCAGCGCAGGAGGCAGCGACGCGCGCGCGTAGGGCGCCAACAGCGGTTGAGCAGCCGCGTAACGCGCGCGCACCCACCGCCGCAACCAGTCAGGCCGCACATAACGCAGCCCCTCACGCAGATACGTGGGCAACGGCGAGGGCAACGTGTCCATGCTCCCCACGGCGAACACCAGCACGTCCGTGGAAGGCAGCAACGACCAGATCCGCGGGTCCCCCGTCAACGCCCACCAGGCGTCCCGGGCCGTCCACCCGAACCCGGCCGCCAGCTCCGCGGTTCCCCCCAGCGAAGCAGCGCAGATGTTGTGCCACAGCTGCGGATGATCAGCGGGTAACGCCCCGGAAGGCCCGAAGAACGACAGCGAGTCGCCGAGGACGAGCAGCCTCAACGCGTGGTGCCCGCGTTGTACGACGTCAGCCGCCACCGGTCGTTGCGCCGCGTGAACACGGTCCAGTGGCAGTTCGAGATGCCGCCGAGCTGCGACCACGTCTGCACCGGCAGATCGAGCAACCGCCCGGTCAGCGCGCTGATCAGACCCCCGTGCGCACACAACATGGCCGTACCGGAGAACTCCGCGTCCACCTCCCGCACGACCTGGATGGCCCGCTCGGCGACCTCGACGCGCGACTCCCCGTCCGGCGGGGTGTAGGTGGGGTCGGTGCGCCAGATGGTGACCTGACCAGGCCACTCCTGCTCCACCTCTGCCAGGTTCAGCCCCTGCCACTTGCCCAGGTGCGTCTCGCGCAGCCGCTCGTCGATCCGCAGCGGAACGTCAGCCGATGTGGTGAAAACCCGGGCCGTGTCGCGCGCGCGTTGCAGGTCGGAGGCGACCACGAGCTCCGGTTCGAACCCGGCGAGCACCGGCACGGCGAACCGGGCCTGGTTCAAGCCGGTCTCGGTGAGCGCCGAGTCCAGATGACCCTGCAGACGACCTGTCGCGTTGTAGTCGGTCTCACCGTGCCGCCACAGCACGAGCCGGCTCAGGGCCATCAGCTACCTCATTCAGCCGTGGACTCGGCGGGGACGTCCGCTTCGAACTCGATCCGCGGGCAGTCCTTCCAGAGCCGCTCCAGGCCGTAGAAGCTGCGCTCCTCGACGTGCTGCACGTGCACCACGACGTCGACGAAGTCCAGCAGCACCCACCGGCCCTCGCGAGCCCCTTCGCGGCGCACCGGCTTCGTACCGGCCTCCCGCAGCTTCTCCTCGATGTTGTCGACGATCGCGCCGACCTGCCGCTCGTTCGGAGCGGACGCGATCACGAACACGTCCGTGATCACGAGCTGGTCGGAGACGTCGAGCACCGTCACGTCGTGCGCCTTCTTGTCGGCCGCTGCGTTCGCCGCGACCAGCGCCAGCCGTCGTGCCTCGTCGGTGGCTGCCACGTCACTCCTCTGACTTCCGGCGAGCGTCGATACGCCCACACGAGTTACTGAGAGTACCGGCGACCGCCAACCGTTACGTCACACGCGGGCATGAGGAAGGCCACCCCAGCGCCCTGGAGTGGCCTTCACCTGCGCCGAAGCTTAGAGCGGGCGGACCTGCTGGGCCTGCGGCCCCTTCTGGCCCTGACCGACCTCGAACTCGACCTTCTGGTTCTCCTCGAGCGAGCGGAACCCCTTGGACTGGATCTCCGAGTAGTGCACGAAGACGTCAGCCGAGCCGTCGTCGGGGGCGATGAAGCCGAACCCCTTCTCGGCGTTGAACCACTTCACGGTGCCTGTAGCCAAAGTCTTGCCTTCCACGAACCAGCAACAACCCGCTGATTGTTGCTCCCCGCGCGCTCGGATGCACGCAAAATCCACCCGAAGGTGGTCACGACTCGGAGTACAAGCCTGTTTTCGCGATGTACTGGACCACACCGTCCGGGACCAAATACCAGACCGGCTGGCCCGAGGCAGTCCTTGCGCGACAGCCGGTGGACGAGATCGCCATGGCCGGGACCTCGATCAACGACACTGCTCCCGGCGGTAGGTGACGGTCGTTCAGCGTGTAACCCGGACGAGTGACCCCGATGAAGTGGGCCAGATCGAACGCGTCGGCGGCGCGCTTCCACGACAGGATCTGCTCCAGCGCGTCGGCACCAGTGATGAAGAACAGGTCGGCGTCCGGGTACTGCTTCTTCAGATCCGTGAGGGTGTCGACGGTGTACGTGGGGCCGTCGCGGTCGATGTCCACGCGACTGACCGAGAACCGGGGGTTCGACGCCGTGGCGATGACCGTCATCAGGTAGCGGTCCTCAGCCGGTGAGACCTCGCGCGACGCCTTCTGCCAGGGCTGACCCGTCGGCACGAAGATCACGCGGTCCAGGTCGAACTTGGACTGCACCTCGCTCGCGGCCACGAGGTGGCCGTGGTGGATCGGGTCGAACGTGCCACCCATGACGCCGATGCGCATCCGGAAAGCGTAGACGGGCGCCGGACCGCTCCCGTGATCCGGCGCCCGTCGTGCTGATCACACCGAACGGCCCTGGGGGAGGACGGGCCGTGCGGGTCGCGGCCCACCCCGAAGCAGAGCCGCGCAATGGAGGAACGCGCGCGGGCGCGTCCCCTTACGCGGTTGCGCCAAGATTTTTCGCTACCAGGCCACCACGAGCTTCACCGGGCCTCTGACCAGCGAACCCTTGCGGAACTCGACGGGTTCGGCGAGCCGCAGGCCGGGCATCCGGCGCAGCAACGTGCCCAGCGCCACCTGCAGCTCCATCCGCGCGAGCTGCGCGCCCAGGCAGAAGTGGATGCCGTGCCCGAACTGCAGGTGCTGGCCGACCTCGCGCGCCAGGTCCAGCTCGTCGCTCTTCGGGTACACCGACTCGTCGCGGTTCGCCGACGACACGACCACCAGCACGGCGTCGCCTTCCTGCACGAGCGCGTTGCCGACCTGGACGTCCTCGGTCGCGATGCGCGTGAAGCCGGCCCCACTGCCCAATGGGATGAACCTCAGCAGCTCCTCGATGGCGTTCGGGAGCGTGTCCTCGTTGAGGCTCTTCATCGCGTCGGGGTGCTCGATCAGCGTCACAACGCTGTTGGCGAGCATGTTCGCCGTCGTCTCGTGGCCGGCGACGAGGAGGGTGATGCCGAACCGGACCAGCTCGTCCTCACTCAGCCGGTCCTCGTTGTCACGGGCGGCGACGAGCGCGCTGATCAGGTCGTCGGCAGGCTCCGCGCGGCGCTTGGCGACGAGGTCGGTGAAGTAGGCGTGCAGCTTCAGCACGCCGTCCATCGCCTCTTCCGGCGTGTAGCTGCCGACCGTGGACAGCGCCTGGTTCGACCAGAGGCGGAAGTCGGCGCGGTCCTCGAACGGCACGCCGAGCAGCTCGCAGATGACCGTGATCGGGAATGGCATCGAGAAGCCCTCGACGAGGTCGCCGGGGTTGTCCAGACGGTCGAGCAGATCGTCGACGATCCGCTGCGCGCGTGGACGCAGCTCCTCGATCCGTCGCACCGTGAACGCCTTCGACACGAGGCGACGCATGCGCGCGTGGTCCGGGCCGTCGGTCGTGAGGATCGAGCCGCCAGGCGCGATGAGGGGCTGCATCCTCGGCACGTCCTGCCCGACCGTTCGCGCTCGGCTGAACCTCGGGTCGCCCAGGACGAACTTCGTCTCTTCGTAGGACGTGACGAGCCAGCCCTCGCCGCCGTACGGATACGTCACGCGCGTGACGGGCTCTTCACGCCGTAGACGTTCATAGGTCGGATCGAGGACCAGCGCGTCAGTCTCGGAGAACGGGTAGGTGGGAGCCATGTCTCCCAACGTAGGACTACGCCTTGGGGCGCGTGTGGCCTTCGCCCCAGACGACCCATTTCGAGGACGTCAGCTCGGAAAGGCCCATCGGACCGCGGGCGTGCAGCTTCTGCGTGGAGATGCCGATCTCCGCGCCCATGCCGAACTCCGCGCCGTCCGTGAAGGCCGTGGAGGCGTTGACGAACACCGCAGCCGCGTCCACCCGCGTCGTGAACTTCCGTGCTGCCGCAACGTCATTCGTGACGATGGCCTCGCTGTGGCCGGAGCCGTACGTCGCGATGTGCCGCACCGCGTCGTCCAGCGAGTCGACGACCTTCGCCGCGATGTCGAGGCTGAGGTACTCGGTGCCCCAGTCGTCGTCCGTCGCCTCCAGGACGTCGGCCTGCTGGGCGAACGCGGCGTCGCCGTGGATGATCACGCTCTCCTGCTGCAGCGCCTTGGTGATGCGCGGGACGAACTCGTGCGCGACGTCCTTGTGCACCAGAAGAGATTCCGCCGCGTTGCACACGCTCGTGCGCCGCGTCTTGGCGTTGAGGACGATCGCCTCGGCCATGTCGAGGTCCGCGTACTTGTCGACGTAGACGTGGCAGTTGCCGACGCCGGTCTCGATCGTGGGAACCGTGGCCTGCTGGACGACCGCGTTGATCAAACCCGCGCCACCACGGGGAATCACCAGGTCGACAAGGCCGCGCGCGGTGATGAGGTGGGTGACGGACGCGCGGTCGTGGCACGGTAGGAGCTGCACCGAGTCGGCCGGCAGGTTCACGCTTTCGAGTGCATCGCGCAGGACCGCGACGAGCTTGGTGTTGGAGTTCTCGGCGGTCGAGGAACCCCGCAGCAGCGCGGCGTTCCCGGACTTCAGCGCGAGACCGGCGGCGTCGACCGTGACGTTCGGGCGGCCCTCGTAGACCATGCCGACGACGCCCATCGGGACGCGGACCTGCTTGAGCTCCAAGCCGTTCGGGAGGATGCCGCCACGCAGCACCTCACCTACCGGATCGGCTTGTCCCGCAACGGTTTCGAGGCCAACCGCGACGGCTTCGACGCGGGACTCGTTGAGCGTGAGGCGGTCCAGGATGTTGTCCGGCAGCCCCGCTGCCTTGCCCGCTTCGAGGTCCTTCTGGTTGGCCTCGATGATCTCCGGCGCACGCTCGCGGAGAGCGGCGGCCATCGCGTGCAGCGCGGTGTCCTTGCGCTCACGCGTGGCGAGGACGAGTTCGTCGGCGGCGACGCGGGCGCGGCGGGCTGCGGCGTGCACCTGGTCGCGCAGGTCATCAGTCACGACACACAGCTTACGACCTGCGACAATCACAATTGTCAGACCGGCCTGGCAAGCTTGCGCCTCATGGACGACATCGCGTTGCGGGAGCTGGCCGAAGAACGGCTGCGGGCACTGGCGGACCCGGAGGCGGTGCTGCGCGAGGACCAGTGGACGGCGATCCACACCCTCGTGGCTCAGCGCCGCAGAGCTCTCGTCGTCCAGCGCACCGGCTGGGGCAAGTCGGCCGTGTACTTCATCGCGACGGCGTTGCTGCGACAGCTCGGTGAGGGCCCGACTGTCATCGTCTCGCCACTGCTCGCGTTGATGCGCAACCAGATCGACGCGGCGGCACGGGCCGGTGTGCACGCGGTGTCGATCAACTCGGCGAATACCGGCGAGTGGGACGCCGTGCAGGAGCAGGTGGCGGCCGGCGAGGTCGACGTGCTCCTGGTGAGTCCGGAACGGCTGAACAACCCCGACTTCCGGGACGCCGTGCTGCCTTCGCTCACCGCGTCCGCGGGCATGCTCGTGGTCGACGAGGCGCACTGCATCTCGGACTGGGGCCACGACTTCCGGCCGGACTACCGCAGACTGCGGACGTTGCTGACGGAGCTGCCGCCGGGCGTGCCGGTGCTGGCGACGACGGCGACGGCCAACAACCGGGTGGTCCACGACGTCACCGAGCAGCTGGGGCTCGGTGCCGACGAGGGCACGCTGGTCCTGCGCGGTCCTCTCGACCGCGACAGCCTGCGTCTGTCGGTCGCGCTGCTGCCCACCGCGGAGTCACGCCTCGGGTGGCTCGCGGAGCAGCTCGACCGGCTGCCGGGCTCCGGCATCATCTACACGCTCACGGTCGCGGCGGCGGACGACATCGCCGCGTTCCTCTCCTCACGCGGTTTCACGGTCGCGGCGTACTCGGGCAAGACCGAGCCCGCCGAACGCGAACGCGCCGAGGAGGACCTGCTGAACAACCGGGTCAAGGCGCTAGTCGCCACCTCGGCGCTCGGGATGGGGTTCGACAAGCCGGACCTGGGGTTCGTCGTGCACGTCGGCGCGCCCTCCTCCCCGATCGCGTACTACCAGCAGATCGGCCGGGCGGGCCGCGGTGTCGAACGCGCCGAGGTGATCCTCCTGCCGGGCCACGAGGACCGCGACATCTGGTCGTACTTCGCCTCGCTGGCCTTCCCGCCGGAGGTCGTGGTGCGCCAGGTGCTGTCCGCCCTGGACGGCGCGGGCAAACCGTTGTCGACGGCAGCGCTGGAGCCGATGGTCGAGCTGTCCCGCAGCAGGCTCGAAGTGGTGCTGAAGGTGCTGGACGTCGACGGCGCGGTCCGCCGGGTCCGCGGCGGCTGGGAATCCACCGGCCGCCCGTGGGAGTACGACGGCGAGCGGTACGCGCGCATCGCCGAGGCGCGCAAGGCGGAGCAGCAGGTGATGGTCGACTACCTGCGCACCACCACCTGCCGGATGAAGTTCCTGCAGGACCAGCTCGACGACCCGACCGCACACACCTGCGGCCGTTGCGACAACTGCACCGGCGAACGACTGTCGGTCGAGGTGTCGGAATCCGCGGCGGGCGCGGCTCGTGAACGCCTGCTGCGCCCCGGCCTGGACGTGGCACCGCGCAAGATGTGGCCAACCGGAATGGCCGCGATCGGCGTGTCCCTGTCCGGCAAGATCCCGCCGGCGGAGGTCGCCGCGACGGGCCGCGCGCTGGGCCGCCTCACCGACATCGGCTGGGGCACCAAGCTGCGCGACCTGCTCGCCGACGGCACCGACCGCGAGATCCCCGAGGACGTCTTCGCTGCCTGCGTGAAGGTGCTCTCGGCGTGGGGCTGGGACGACCGCCCGGTCGGCGTGGTGACCGTGGGTTCCCGCAGGCGCCCCGCGCTGGTCGGCAGTTTCGGCCAGCGCATCGCCTCGATCGGCCGCCTGCCGCTCCTGGGCACCGTCTGGCTCGGAGAGTCGACGCACCGGGCCAACAGCGCCCAACGTCTCGCCGGTCTCGTCCGGTCCGGCGAGACACCGGACGTGTCGGGTGTGGACGGTCCGGTGCTGCTGATCGACGACCACATCGACACCGGCTGGACGATGACGGTGGCCGCCCGGATGCTCAGGAAGGAGGGGGTGCCGGCGGTGTTGCCGTTCGCGCTGGCCGTCACGAACTGACCCCGGGTTGTCCCGGTCGTGGCTGGGCGGGAAACTCCCGGCCATGGTTTCGCCGGTGGCACGCACGCGCAGGTCGTGGCTGCGGATGTTCTTCCTGGGGCTGGCGCTGTGGATCGCGACGGTGGTGATCACCTACCTGACCGGCAACGCCAACCTGATCCCGACGATCGTGCTGCTGGGCAGCTTCCTGGTGCCGGCGACGTTCGTGGTGTGGGCGTTCGAGCACAGCCACTCCGGGGAGGTGTCCGGGGAGATCGTGTTCCGGACGTTCGCGGTCGGCGGGGTGCTGGGCGTGCTCGGGGCGTCGTTGCTGGAGACGTACCTGCTGCACCCTTCGCCCTGGCTGTTCGTGGGCGTCGGGTTGATCGAGGAAGCGGTCAAGCTCGGGGCGCTGGCGTTGCTGACGCGGCATCTGGTGCACAAGTCGACGCGTGACGGGCTGGTGCTCGGCGCGAGTGTCGGGTTCGGGTTCGCGGCCTTCGAGTCGGCCGGATACGCGCTCACCGCGACGCTTACCGAGAACGGGCTGTCGTTGATGGACCTGGTCACGACGGAGTTGTTGCGGGGCTTCCTCGCACCGTTCGGGCACGGGCTGTGGACGGCGATCCTCGGTGGGGTGTTGTTCTCGCGCAGTGGTCGCGAGCACTTCATGCTCACCAGGCGGCTGCTCTGGGCCTACCTCGGGGTGTCGTTGCTGCACGCGCTGTGGGACTCGATGAACAGCATCGCCGTCGTGATCACGTTGGTGCTGACCGACCAGCCGTGGCAGGAGCAGGCGTTCGAGGCCGGCTACATGCCACAGCCGACGCCGGCGCAGGTGCGGCTGTTCACCGTGTTCACGTGGCTCGGGCTGGCGTTGATCTCGGTGGTCGGCGTGCTGTGGCTGGTGAGTCTGGTGCGGGCGTCGCGGCGGGAGTTCGCCGCGGTGCGCGGGTATGCGGTGCCCACGGACGCGCGGTGGTGGCCTGCTGGACAGCCGCCTCAGTGACGACGGGAGGTGCTGTTGCCGAGTGCTCCCAGTGCCACGAACACCAGGCCGATGAGGAAGAACGCCGTGGACGGCGCGGTGTTCCTGGATCCGAAGAAGATCACGACGCCGATGAGGGCGAAGAGGGTGCCCAGCCACACGAACGCTTGAGCCCACGACGGGGCGTTGCGCAGGTCCATGTCGCGGTGCCGCCGTGACGAGAAGTCGGGCTCGGACGAGAAGTCGTCATCGTCGTGCATGTGATCCCCCAAGATCCCCAGTGCCGAAGTAGTAGCACGGCACTGAGGACCTGGTGGGCGGTTCCGTCAGATCAGCAGTTGTGGATGGCCGAGGTCGCGGACGACACGACCAGGTCCACGCCGGGCAGGGTGAGGTGCGCGCCGTTGACCTTGAGACCGCCGGGCACCGGCACCTGCTCGTTGATCACGATCTTGCCGCCGACCAGCGGGATCGTGGTGTTCGGCGCGGTGCTGACGGTGATCGGAAGGCCGGCGACGGTCAGCGCGCCGATGGTGACGTTGCCGGTGGCGCCGCCGCACGTGCTGCGCGAGGTGGCGACGACGTCTCGCAGGGCGACGATGCCGACGCCCAGTTCGGCGACGGACGTGCGTGCCGTTGACGTGCCGGGGGCCAGCGTCGTGGTCACCGACGTGCACAACGCGCGAGCACCCGCGGACAGGTTGGCGACACACGGTGGCGCCGTGGTGGTTGCCCGTGCCACGCGGACCTCGCCGGTGTCAGGAGTCGGCTGCACGGTGAGGCCGAGCGCGTTGCCGGACAATCCGAAGCCACGGCCGGTCATGTACCGCAGGCCGACCGTGGTGGAGGTCGAGCTCGGCTCGTAGAACTGGTCGCCAGTGAAGGTTGCCGTCACGGGGACGGTGGCGGTCGCGTTCAACGGCTGGTCCACAGACGCGATCGTGCATTCCGCCGTGCCTTGCGCGTCGGTCGTGTCCACACAGGACTGTGCGCCCAGGTTGAGCTGGACGCTGCGTCCGGCGACCGGAGCGCCGTCGTCCTCGGTGAGTTTCGCGGCGAGGCGGGCGGGTTCGGCGTTGGCCACGGTCGTGTCGCCGGTGTAGGTGAGGGCGGTTTCTTCTTTGGTGACAACGAAATCGACGCTCGTGTTCGACGGCAGCAGTCCCTTGCTGCCTGCGAACGTCGCCGTCAGCGGGTAGGTGGCGGCAGGCTCGTTCGGGGTGATCGTGCACGACGCCATGCCGTCCGCGTTGGTGGTGCCGGCGCAGGTCTCGGTGTTGTTGAGCTTGAACGAGACCGGTTGGTTGCCGACCGGGTCGCCGGTGCCGGTCAGAGTGAGGCGGGCGGAAACCGTTGCGGGGTCGTGGAAGTCGCCGGTCAGCGCGCCGGTGTAGGTGAGCGTGGTCGGTTTGCGGGTGACTTCGAACTGGACCTCGGTAGCCGACGGCTGGTGCACGATGTCGCCGCCGTAGCCGATCGCCAACGGGTAGGTGCCCGCGACTTCGTTCGGGGTGATCGTGCAGGAGGCGACGCCGTTCGAGTTGGTGGTGCCGACGCACACTTCGGTGGCGTTGAGCCGGAACACCAGTGAGGCGTTGGGTACCGGGGCGCCCGAGGTCGTGGCGGTGAGGCGGGCGGAGAGTGTCACCGGGTCGCCGGTGAAGCCGGACGTGGGGCCGGTGTAGGTGATCGTCGTGGACTCGACGAGGTAGCTGATCGTCACCGACGGCTCCTCGTCGGTTTCCTCCAGGGAGAAGTTCGAGACGCCGGCGCCCGCGCGGGCCGAGCCGTTGCCGCCGTCACCGCCGTCGACCGCGACGATCAGCGGGGTCGGCGCCTGGAAGCCGGACGCGCCGCCGCCACCCCCGAACCAGCCACCGCCGCCTCCTCCCCCGCCGCCACCACCGGCGGTCACGGGGTTGCCGGGTGCACCGAGGCCACCTCGCCCGAAAGCGCCTGGTGCACCGGGGAATCCGCCCGGTCCGGGGATGCCGGGTGTGCCGCCGCCGTTGTCACCACCGTCGCCGCCTTTGCTACCCGAGACGCAGCCGATGGCGAAGCAACGGCCTCCGCCGCCACCGCCGCCGGGTGCGACGACCAGTCTGCTGGCGAGGCTGTCGCACGGTGCCGCGGCCGAGCACAGCCGCACATCGCTCGCACCACCGCCGGCACCGCCCGCGAAGGGTGTGCCCAAGCCGCCCGGGGCACCGCCGCCGAAGCCGGGGGCGCCACCGTTCGCTCCGTTGGCGTCGCCGCCGTTCTGGCCTACCGCGACCACGAGCTGCGTGACGCCGGACGCAACGGCGAGGTCGGCGGTGGCTCGGTAGCCGCGTCTGCCGTCGGGCGCTGATCCGTCGCCGCCGTCGGCACCGTTGCCGCCGCGTCCGCCGATAGCGGTGACGCGCAGTTTCGTGACGCCTGCGGGGATCGTGTAGGTCTGTTCGCCGCCGGTCGGGTGGAACGTCTTGGAGACGAAGTGGTCGGCGAGTGCCGGTGGCGCGAACACGACGCTCGCGCTCACGAGTCCTATGGTGAGCGCCGTCGCGAGCCTGGCTCGGGGCATCGGGGGTGCCTTCCGTGCAAGAGGGGCCCCGACCCGGCGAAAGGATCCCGCATTCCAGTTCGAGCCGACACGAACTTCACCCGAACGCCAGATGCACAGATCCGAACGGACGCACGCGCGCTGACGCAGGGGTACCCCCGGGCTGGGATCCCCTCGCAACCCAACTTACTCAGCGGGTCTGACAAGATCGATTAGGCGAGGAAGCGCAGCACGGCGTCCTGGAACTCGGTGGGGCGGGTGCTGTGGATGCGGTGGCCCGCGTCGATCGTGAGCAGGTCGCAGTGCGGGATCTCTGCGGCGACTTCTTCCAGGCGCTCCAAGGAGATGTGGCTGCGCGAGCCGCCGATCAGCAGGGTCGGGGCCTTGATCGCGGACAGGCCGTCCCACCACAACGGGTCGGGTGCGCGGAGCTGGGTCAGGATCTGCGGCACCATGCGGCGGTCGAAACTGCGGCGCGCCAGGCCCTGCGCGGCGAGGAACCAGGCGAGGGCTCGCCGGGGTGGGCGGGATGGGCCGGAGCGCGGTGGGGGTGGCGGGTCTTCGAGCACGAGCTTGCGGACTCGGTCTGGGCGGCGGCCGGCCAGCAGCGCGGCGATGTGGGCGCCCAGCGAGTGGCCGATGAGGTCGAACTCGGCGATGTCCAGCAGGTCGAGCACGCTCACCACGTCGCGTTGCACGGAGTCCAGGCGGTAGTCGCCGGTCCAGGCGCTGCCGCCGTGGCCGCGCAGTTCCGGGGCGATCACGAGGTGACCGGCGGTCACCAGTGAGCGGGTCAGGCCGGTCCAGGTGGCCGAGGTGCTCGCCAAGGCGTGCAACAACACCACGGGTCGGCCGGACAGTGAGCCGTCCATGCGGTAGGCGATGGACACGCCGCCCGCGTTCAAGGTCGGCAGCGGAACCCGTGCTGGCATTGCGAACCGTCCCCCGGTGCGGTGTGGCACTGTCAACGCCATGATTCCGGACGTCGTGCGGTTCCGGCAGGCCGATCTTCTTTCCGGTCTGCATCGGAGGTTCGGGCCGGTGGTGCGCATGGGGCCCTACACCTACCTGCTCGGGCCGGAGGCGAACCGGTTCGTGTTCGCGAACTCCGAGCTGTTCGAGGTGGAGCGGGCGTTCCAGGTGCTGGTGCCGGTGGACGGGCCCACGTCGTTGATCGTGAGCGACGGCGAGGACCACAAGCGGCGGCGCAAGCACGTGCAGCCGGCGTTGGTGCATCGGCAGATCGCGAACTACGTGCCGGTGATGCAGCAGAACGCCGACAAGACGCTCGACGCTTGGCGGCCAGGGCAAGAAGTGGACGCCTATCAGGAGTTCCGGCGGGCCATCAGGCGCAGCACGATCCACGCGCTGTTCGGCGACAGGCTGGCGCAGGACGCGGAGTTCTTCGGCGCGCACCTGCAGCTGCTGATCAACCTGATCGACCGCAACCCGGCGATCGTGACGTTGCTCAGAAAGCTCAAAGCACCGGCGTGGCGCAACGCGATGAGGGCACGCCGAGCCGTGGACGCGCGGGTCTACAAGGCGATCGAGGAGACGCGCCAGGGCAACACGGCCGGAGACGTGCTCACCGCGCTCGTGCAGAGCGACGGGCTCAGCGACCTCGAAGTGCGCGACCAGGTCGTCACGCTGATCGCCGCGGGATACGAGACGACGAGCGGCGCGATGGCGTGGGCGATCTTCAACCTGTTGCGGCACAACGGGGTCTGGGAGCGTGCGCGGGAAGACGACGACTACCTGGCGAACGTCGTGAACGAGACGCTGCGGCTGTACCCACCGGCGGTGGTGTCGGCACGCGTTGCGGCGCAACCGTTCGAGCTCGCTGGGAGGAAGATCAAGGAAGGCACGTTCCTGCTGTACAGCCCGTATGTCACGCATCGGCTGGAAAGCATCTGGCCGGACCCGCTGCGGTTCGACCCGGACCGGTGGGAGCGCAAGCCCGCTCCGCACGAGTTCCTGCCGTTCGGGGGCGGGCCGCACCGGTGCATCGGCGCCGGGCTCGCGACGACGGAGCTGACCGTGATGCTGAAAGCGTTGCTGCAAAGGCCGAAACCCGAACTGGTCGAGCAGCGCATCACACCGACGAGCGTCGCCGCGATGCGCCCCAAGCACGGCCTCAGAATCCGAGTAGCAGGGTGATCGTCGAGGCGAGGCAGGCGAGGCCGCGCACGTGGTTCCAGATCGTCCACTTGCGCAGGTACTCGGGCCAGTAGGCGTCGTCGGCGCGTTCGAGGCGGTTGTTCATCGGCACGTTGACCACCACGGTCAGCAGGAACGAGCCGAGGATGTAGAGCAGGCCGCCGGCGATCCGGCCCTGGAAGACCTCGATGCCGCACAGGATCACGTTGCCCGCGAACACCAGCAGGAACAACGGGTTCTGGATGCGGACGTTCATGCGACGCATGGCGGCGCGGGCGTCCGCGGCGGGCAGATCGGCGAGACCGGGCATGACGGCCGTGGAGAACGCGAAGAACAGGCCGGCCATCAGGCCGGAAGCGGCGGCTGCGATCAGCGTGATTGTCCCCATGACGCTCACTCTGGCCTGCGCGGTCGAGACTCTCAATGACAGTTCATCGCGCAGACTTGCTCGTTCGTCCAGAATCAACGGCATGACGGACGCATTGGGCGAGGCGCTGCACCTGATGAGGATGTCCGGCAGCTTCTACTGCCGGACTGAGCTCACCGAGCCGTGGGGCCTGACGATGCCCGACATGGCCGACTGCCTGTGGTTCCACGTGCTCACCAGCGGCCGCTGCGACATCGAGGTGGACGGCCAGGTCACCACGCTCGAACCCGGCGACGTGCTGCTCGTTCCGGGCGGTCAGGGTCACCGCCTTTTCTCAGGAGACGCGGAAACGCCGCTGGTCACGACGCTGCCGCACACCTTCGAGACCGACAACTACGCGATCTTGAGGCACGGCGGCGGCGGCGCCGTGACGCACCTCGTGTGTGGTGCGGTGCGTTTCGACCACCCGGCCGCGAAGCACCTGATCAAGGTGTTGCCGCAGGTGCTGTACGTGCGGCAGGCCGACGACATGCGCGCCACCATCGACCTGATGGCCGCCGAGGCGCGAAACCTGCGCCCCGGCGGCGAAGCGGTGATCACCAGGCTCGCGGACGTGCTGGTGATCCAGACGATCCGCTCGTGGCTCGCCACCGACCCAGCCGCGCGCACCGGCTGGCTCGGCGCGTTGCAGGACCAGCAGATCGGGCAGGCGCTGGCGTTGATCCACCGCGACCCCGCGCAGCCCTGGACGGTCGAGCGCCTGGCGCACCAGACCGCGATGTCCCGCTCGGCGTTCGCGGCCCGGTTCACCGGCCTCGTCGGCGAGCCGGCCATGCGGTACGTGACGCGGTGGCGCATGCACGTGGCGATGAACCGCCTCAAAGACCGCGACAGCACGGTCAGCGAGATCGCGCGCGGCCTCGGCTACGAGTCGGAGGCCGCGTTCAGCCGGGCGTTCAAGCGGATCGTCGGGGTGTCACCGGGTCAGGCGCGGGCGGGCTGAAGCAGGTCCCAGCGGTTGCCGTAGAGGTCCTCGAACACGGCCACGCGCCCGTAGACCTCGTCGCGCGGCGTCTCCAGGAACCGCACGCCGAACGACGTCATGCGGGCGTGGTCGCGGTCGAAGTCGTCGGTGGTGAGGAAGAACCCGACGCGGCCGCCGGTCTGGTCGCCGACTCTGGCGGACTGCTGGTCCGTGTCCGCCTGGGCCAGCAGCAGGGCCGCTCCCCCGCCCGCGGACACCACCACCCAGCGCTTGTCGCCTTGCGGGGTGTCCTCCACCAACGTGAAGCCCAGGCCGTCCACGTAGAAGCGGATCGCCTCGTCGTAGTCCCTGACAACCAACGTCACCAAGCTCGTTGAACGCACGCTGATCAGTATGGCTCGGTGGGTGAGACAGCCCCGCAGATGCTCGCCCGTGCGCTCCTTCCTCTGGTCGCGGCGAAGATGACCATGTTTTCGGGACATCTAACAGAGGGCGCCAGGCGTGGATCGGGACGAGGTTCACCCATCGGAGTGACCGGGAGCGTCATGCCCACGTCGAAGACCGACTTCGAGCCGGAAACGAGCGGAAGTCGCCCCACAGGACACTGATCATGATCGGTGAGGATGACGCCGGAGCACGCGACGGCCATGTACCGGGCACTCCCCCGAGGCCGAGCTCGCCGTGGTTCTTCACACGGGCCGCTGCACGAGAACCCGCGCTGTGCAACGCGATGGTCGTCAACTTCCTGACCAATGAACCAGTTGAGACGTACGCGCCCATTCGTCGCCGTGTGTGACAAGGTGACCACATGGTGGTTACTTCGGAAACCCATCGACTGCCCGTGCGCAAGCTGGTCGCGGCCTCGGCCGGAAATGCGGTGGAATGGTACGATTGGGGCATTTATACCGCATTTAGTATTTATTTTGCGACGCAGATCTTTCCGAAGGGCAACGAGGCCGCGGCGCTGCTGAGCACGTTCGCCACGTTCGCGCTCGCGTTCTTCTTCCGGCCGCTCGGCGGGTATCTGCTCGGCCGGTTCGCGGATCTCAAGGGCCGCCGCACCGCGATGCTGCTGACGATCGCGTTGATGTCCGGCGGGTCGGTGGTGATCGGGTTGTTGCCGACGTTCGACCAGGTCGGCTGGCTGTCGCCGGCGCTGCTCGTCCTCGCCCGCGTCGCGCAGGGCATGGCGCTGGGCGGCGAGGTTTCCAACGCGTCGGCGTACCTCGGGGAGATCGCGAAACCCAGCCATCGCGGCAGGTACTCGTCGTTCTTCTACATCTCGACCGGTGTGGCGGTGCTCATCGCGTCGCTGCTCGGGTTCTTCCTGTCCCGCGGCCTCGACAAGGACGCGATGGCGACGTACGGCTGGCGCGTGCCGTTCCTGATCGGTGGCGTGCTCGGGCTGATCGGGTTGTGGTTGCGCCGCGAACTGCCGGAGACAGAGCAGTTCGAGGAGAACAGGGCGAAGGCCGAGAAGCTGCGCAACCCGTTGCTGCTGACGCTCAAGGAACATCCGAAGGCGGTCGGACAGCTCATCGGCGTCACGTTGCTGTCGACGCTGTGCTTCTACACGTTCTTCAGCGCGCTGACGCCGTTCGCGGTGAAGACCAAGGGCGCCAACGACATCGACGTGTTCCTGGCGCTGTCGATCGGCACGGTGGTGTTCATCGCGCTGCAGTACCCGATGGGGTGGATGGCCGACCGGTACGGCCGCAAGCCGCAGATCCTGGTGTGGTCGGCGGCGATGGCGGTGCTGGTCGTGCCGCTGTCCACTTTGGTCAAACCGGGGCTCGCGAACCTGGTGATCGTGTTCTGCGTCGGGCTCGGCCTCTACACGACGATCACGTCGATCGCGCCCGCGTTGATGAGCGAGCTGTTCCCCACCGAACTGCGCGGCCTCGGCATTGGCGCTTGGTACAACCTGACGGTCGCGCTGTTCGGCGGCACCGCGCCGCTCGTGATTCAGGCGGTCGGCGGCACGGTCTTCTTCTGGTACGTGGCGATCGCCGCGGCGATCTCGTTCCTGGTGATCCTCACGCTGCCCGAGACCAAGGGCGTCGAACTCACCTAGCGAGCGGCACCAGGTCGTCGGCGTGCACGACCTCGCGGCGCTGCTCAGCAGGCAGGTCGTGGGACTTGCGGCCGATCAGCGACGGCAGCTCCGCCGAGTCGTAGCCGACCACACCGCGCGCCACGACCTCACCGGCCAGGCTCACGAGCTCGACCACGTCACCGGCCTCGAAGTCGCCGTCCACACCGCTGATTCCCGCTGCCAGCAACGAACGACGCCGGCCCACGACCGCGGCGACCGCGCCGTCGTCGAGGTGCAGGCGGCCGTTCGCGTCGGTGGCGTAACCGAGCCAGAAGCGGCGGGCGGTCAGCCGCGAACCCGTTGCGGCGAAAGCAGTACCGACATCGGCGACGGACAACGCCCGAGAGGCGTCCGAAGCACCAGCCAGCAGCACCGGGATGCCCGCGGAGGAGGCCAGCCGGGCGGCGGCCAGCTTCGAGGCCATGCCACCGGTGCCAAGACCGGACGCACCAACGGTTCCGGCCTGCACGCCGTCCACATCGGACGCCGAAGCGACCTCGGAGATCCGGACGGCACCGGGCTTGCGCGGGTCACCCGAGTAGAGAGCGTCCACATCGGACAGCAGGAACAACGCGTCCGCGCCGACCAGGTGGGCCACCAAAGCCGCCAGCCGGTCGTTGTCGCCGAAGCGGATCTCCTCGGTGGCCACGGTGTCGTTCTCGTTCACCACCGGCACCGCACCCAAGGCCAGCAACCGGGAAAACGTGCGCTGGGCATTGCGGTAGTGGGCGCGGCGCACCACGTCGTCGGCGGTCAGCAGAACCTGCCCGACGGTCAGCGAGTAGCGGCCGAACGAGTTCGCGTAAGCGTGCGCCAACGTCAGCTGCCCGACGCTCGCGGCGGCCTGCTGCGTGGCGAGGTCACGCGGCCGACGGGAGATTCCCAACGGCGCCAGGCCTGCGGCGATGGCACCGGACGAGACCAGCACGACCTGGCTGCCGGCTCGGGACCGGGCAGCCAGGGCGTCGACCAGCGAGTCGAGGCGGGCCGGATCGAGCCCGCCCTCGGCTGTGGTCAAAGAAGAAGAACCGACCTTCACCACGATGCGCGCAGCCGAAGCCACCGCAAGCCGTGCCGGTGAGACCACGGGGGCCGTCACGGTTTACTCCTCGTCGAAGTCGTCGCCGTACTCGCCGGGCGCGCGGCGGGCCTTCTTCAGGGCCTTGCGCTCGTGGGCGCCGATGCGGTCGTTGCGCTCAAGACGGACGTCCGTGCCACGGCCGGTCATCGTCATCGCGATACCGGCGGGCGTGGTCGGCTCCCAGTCGAACACCAGGTCGCCGATGGTGACCTGGCAGCCCGGGATGGCGCCCATCTTCACGAGCTTGTCCTCGACACCCAGCCTGCTCAGGCGGTCCGCGAGGTAACCGACGGCTTCGTCGTTGGAGAAGTCGGTCTGGCGGATCCAGCGCTCGGGGCGGTCGCCCTTCACGATGAAGCCACCCTCGACCGAGGGGTCCTCGGTCACGGTGAACCCTTCATCGTCCACGGCGGTCGGCCGCAGCACGATTCGGGTCGACTCCTTCTTCGGCTGGGCGGCGCGGTACTCGCGCACCACCTCGGCGAGCTTGAAGGAGAGTTCGCGCAGTCCCTCGCGAGACACCGTCGACACCTCGAACACCGGCAGGCCGCGGGCCTCGATCTCCGGGCGGACGATGTCGGCCAGATCCTTGGCATCCGGGATGTCGATCTTGTTCAGGATCACCACGCGCGGGCGGTCCTCGAAGTTGCCGCCGAGCGACGGGGTGTACTCCGCCAGCTCGTTCTCCAGCGCGTCGATGTCCGCGATCGGGTCGCGGCCGGGCTCGTACGTCGCGCAGTCGACGACGTGGGCGAGCACGGCGGTGCGCTCGATGTGACGCAGGAAGTCGAGGCCGAGGCCCTTGCCCTGCGACGCGCCGGGAATCAGGCCGGGCACGTCGGCCATCGTGAAGATGGTCTCGCCCGCGGTGATCACGCCGAGGTTCGGCACCAGCGTGGTGAACGGGTAGTCGGCGATCTTCGGCTTCGCGGCGGAGAGCACCGAGATCAGCGACGACTTGCCGGCGGACGGGAACCCGAGCAGGCCGACATCCGCGACGGACTTGAGCTCCAGCACCAGGTCACGCGTCTCGCCCGGCTCACCGAGCAACGCGAAACCGGGCGCCTTGCGGGCCTTGGACGCGAGCGAGGCGTTGCCCAGACCGCCACGGCCACCGGCGGCGGCGATGAGCTGCGTGCCCTCGCCGACCAGGTCAGCGACGACCTCGCCGTCCTCGGTCAGCACCACGGTGCCGTCCGGGACGCGCAGGATCAGGTCCTCGCCGTTCGCGCCGTCGCGGTTCGCACCCGCACCCGCCTTGCCGCTGGTCGCGGAGGCGTGCGGGCGGAAGTGGAAGTCCAGCAGGGTGTGCACCTGCGAGTCGACGACGAGGACGACGTTGCCGCCGCTGCCCCCGTTGCCGCCGTCCGGGCCGCCGAGCGGCTTGAACTTCTCGCGGTGCACTGAAGCACACCCGTTGCCCCCGTTGCCGGCGGCAGCGTGGATCACCACCCGGTCTACGAAGCGGGCCACGGAACTACTTCCTCTCAAAAGTTCTGAACAAGCAACGAGGGGCGGTGCCGGAAGACCGGTCCCGCCCCTCGCTGAGGTCTAACTACGTCGCGGAACGGTCTCTCAGACCGCAACCGGGACGATGTTGACGGTCTTGCGACCGCGCTTCATGCCGAACTCCACCGCACCGGGCAGCAGGGCGAACAACGTGTCGTCCTTGCCGATGCCGACGCCGACGCCGGGGTGGAACTTGGTGCCGCGCTGGCGGATCAGGATCTCGCCGGCCTTGACGACCTGACCGCCGAACCGCTTCACACCCAGGTACTGGGGGTTGGAGTCACGGCCGTTGCGGGAACTGGACGCACCCTTTTTGTGTGCCATGAGAAGTCAGGTCCTCACTTACCGGTGATGCCGGTGACCTCGACGCGGGTCAGCTTCTGCCTGTGACCCTGGCGCTTGTGGTAGCCGGTCTTGTTCTTGAACTTGTGGATGCGAATCTTCGGGCCCTTGGTGTGCTCGACCAGCTTGCCGGTCACCGAGAACTTCTCCAGGGCCGCCGCGTCAGCGGTGACGTTGGTGCCGTCGACCACGAGCAGCGCCTGGAGGGAGATTTCGGTGCCCGGCTCGCCCTCGAGCTTCTCGACCTCGACGATGTCGCCGACAGCGACCTTGTACTGCTTGCCGCCGGTCTTGACGATCGCGTACATCAGGACGGAAGTCTCCTGCTACTCGATGGTGACGGGCCATGCGCCAACCCACCTGCGAAACAGTGATTGAACAACTGCAGTCAGCAGAGGGGGCACACGACAGGACCCGTCGGATGGCGGGCCGTCGACAAGGTTACGGGAGTGGGTACAGCACAAGCAAACCGGGGTGACCTGATCACGTTTGCGCAGGCTGTGCCCTCCCTCACACAGCAAAACCGGGGCCGCCCCTGAAGGCGACCCCGGTCTCACTTTTCTCGCGTCAGCCCTCGTTGACCGGCGGTCCCGCGGGCCGCGACACGGCGCGGCGCCTGCGGGTGGTGGTGACCACCGGTGCGGGCATCTGGACCTCGGGCTGCTTCGGCACCTCGACGACCACCGGAGCGGGCACCTCGATCGCGGCGGGCGCACCGGCGGCACGCTTGGCGGCACGACGGCGCGGACGGGCCGCAGGAGCTTCCGCGACGGGCGCGGCAGCCTCCTCGACGGGCGCGGGAGCCTCCTCGGCCGCCTCCACCTCGGCAACGACCTCAGCGGCGACCTCGGCCACCTCAGCGGCCTCCTGCGCGACCTCGGCGGCCTCTTCGGCGACCAGTTCGGCGACCGTGACCGGCTCGACGAGCTCCTCGGCGGCTTCCTCGATCACCTCGGCCACCTCGGCGGCAGGCTCCTCCACCGGGGTCTCGGCCTCCGCGACCGGCTCTTCCGCGGCCTCGTGCGGCACGTGCCCGTTGAGCGCCTGCTCCTCGACCACGACCGCGTCGACGACCGCCTGCGGCTCCTTGTCGCGGCCACGACGACGGCGACGACGGCGACCGCCGTGGCTCTCGTGGTCCTGGTCGGCCGCGACCACGTCCTCCGACGTGTCCTCCGGCTCACCCGGCTCCGCCGCGACAGGTTCCACGACCGGCTCGGCGACCTCGGGCTCGGCCACCGCGGTGGCCTCGACGACCTCGGTCACCTCGGCGGCCTGCTCACCACCGCCCTTGTTGCGGCGCGACTTGCGGCCACCGCCCTGCTGCTGCGGTTGCTGCTGCTGGCCGCCACCGTTGCCACCGCCGTGCGAGTGCACGGGCTCGGTGGACACGATCACGCCACGGCCGCGGCAGTGCTCACACGTCTGGCTGAAGGCCTCGAGCAGACCGGTGCCGACCCGCTTGCGGGTCATCTGCACCAGGCCGAGCGAGGTGACCTCGGCGACCTGGTGACGCGTGCGGTCGCGGCCCAGGCACTCGGTCAGCCGGCGCAGCACCAGGTCGCGGTTCGACTCCAGGACCATGTCGATGAAGTCGATGACGATGATGCCGCCGATGTCGCGCAGCCGGAGCTGGCGGACGATCTCCTCGGCCGACTCCAGGTTGTTGCGCGTCACCGTCTCTTCGAGGTTGCCGCCCGACCCGGTGAACTTGCCGGTGTTGACGTCGATGACCGTCATCGCCTCGGTGCGGTCGATGATCAGGTAACCACCCGACGGCAGCCACACCTTGCGGTCCAGCGCCTTGAGCAGCTGCTCGTCGATGCGGTACTCGACGAACGCGTCGTTGTTGCCGACGTGCTTCTTCAGGCGGTCCTGCAGGTCCGGCGCCACGTGGCGGACGTAGGAGTCGATGACCTCCCACGCCTCGTCGCCCTGGACGACGAGCTGGGCGAAGTCCTCGGTGAACAGGTCGCGGACGACCTTCACCAGGAGGTCCGGCTCTTCGTAGAGCAGCGCCGGAGCCTTCGTGGAGCTGCTCGCGGACTTCTCCTTGATGACCTTCCACTGCGCCTGCAGACGCGTGACGTCGCGGCCCAGCTCCTCTTCGGCGATGCCCTCGGAGGCGGTGCGGATGATCACGCCCGCGTCCTCGGGGACGACCCTCTTGAGGATGTCCTTGAGGCGCTTGCGCTCGTTGTCCGGCAGCTTGCGGCTGATGCCCGTCGCGCCACCGCCCGGCACGTAGACCAGGAAGCGGCCGGGCAGGCTGATCTGGGTGGTGAGGCGCGCGCCCTTGTGGCCGACCGGGTCCTTGGTGACCTGGACGAGCACCGAGTCGCCGCTGCTCAGAGCCTGCTCGATCTTGCGGGACTTGCCCTCGAGACCGGCGGCGTCCCAGTCGACCTCACCGGCGTACAGCACGGCGTTGCGGCCGCGGCCGATGTCGATGAACGCGGCTTCCATGCTCGGCAGCACGTTCTGCACGCGGCCGAGGTAGACGTTGCCCACGATCGAGCCGCTGCCCGACGCCGTGACGAAGTGCTCGACCAGCACGCCGTCTTCCAGCACGCCGATCTGGGTGCGGTCACCGCGCTCGCGGACGACCATCGTGCGGGCCACTGCCTCGCGGCGGGCCAGGAACTCGGCCTCGGTCAGCACCGGGGCACGGCGGCGGCCGGCCTCGCGACCGTCACGACGGCGCTGGCGCTTGGCCTCCAGACGCGTCGAGCCGCGGATGCTGCGGACCTCGCTCTGGGCAGCCTCGGAGTCGGCCTTGTCGTCACGCGCGTCGCGGGACTCGCGGACGTGCACGACCGTGTTGGGCGGGTCGTCCTCGGTCACGGCGGGTTCGTCGTCCGCGCCGGTCTTGCGGCGACGGCGACGGCGGCGACGCCGGGTCGAACCCTCGTCACCCTCGTCGTCGGTCTCGTCGGCGGCGTCGGCCTCCGCAGCGGTGGCCTCGGCCTCGTCGGCCTGCCCCTCCTCGGACTCGTCGCCGCCCTGCTCACCCTCGGCGCCCTTGCCACGACCGCGGCCACGACGGCCACGACGGCGCCGGCGGCGGCCTTCGCTCTCGTCGTCACCATCGGCGTCGGCGTCCGCCTCGGCTTCGGCCTCCGCGGCGTCGAGCTCGTCGGCGGCGAGCTCGCCGACCGACTTCTCCTCGACGACGGGCTCCTCGGGCACCACGAACGGCGAGACGGCCGCCTTGGGCCGTTCGACCGGCTGAGGCGGCAGGAACACCGCGCTCGGGGCCGCGAAGATCGGCGCGAGCGCCGGTGCCTCGAACGCCGGCACGGCCGGGGCCTCGTAGTCCTCGGTGACCTCACCGGTGACCACGTCGTCCCAGTCCAGCAGCGTCTCGGCCACCTTCAGCGCGACGTCGCGGCTCACGCTCGACTGCGCGCTGCGGGCGACCTCACCGAGGTCGGCCAGCGCCGTCATCACGTCCTTGCTGGAGACGTCCAGCAACTTCGCCAGGGCGTGCACCCTCAGCTTGTCCGGCAGATCTGCCAGCTCGGGGCGTGCGGATACCACGCCCTGCCCGCCGGCCCGGCCGGCAGGCTTGTCCTTGTTCGACATGCAGCTCCTCCACCCCCGGGCGCGTCCCGTGAGGACGCGGCCGCGCAGGGGCCTCTCTTGTCTCTCTCCACCGCTGCTCGCGGCGGGAATCCTTGCCTCGCGCGCAGTGGCGTGGCGCCTCACCGGGCGCACGCTTGCGCAGGTCCCACGACGACGCTGCTGTCAGCGCCGCTCCTCCTGATGCGTTGCAGCTGAACGTTCCAGCGCTCCCCGTCAGGACTCTCTGTCCTGTTGGAGCGGGTCCACCAGCCTGCCTTCGTCGTCGAGCCGTCCCTGCGCCATCCGGGTTGCTCTCGCAGGTACCGGCGGCACGAGATCGGCGACGACACGAAGCGCATTCAGCACGTCGTCGGGTCGGACGGTAGGCGTTACCTGCCGAACGACCGTCATGAGTATCCCACACGGTTGTGACAATCCGGCCCCATCGTGTCCGGCATCGCTCGAACGGGGTTCGACCAGTGCCGACACGACCGCCGGCCGCACGTCGATGATCCTCTTGCCGTCTTTGGTCAGACGCTCGACTTCCACCCGCTCCTGCGCGAGGAAAGCCCTGACCGCGCCGGCCAGCGTCGCGGGCTCGATCCCGTCGAGCTCGATCCGCCACT
Source organism: Lentzea sp. NPDC006480 (assembly GCF_040611995.1). Taxonomy (NCBI): domain Bacteria; kingdom Bacillati; phylum Actinomycetota; class Actinomycetes; order Pseudonocardiales; family Pseudonocardiaceae; genus Lentzea; species Lentzea sp. NPDC006480. The sequence goes on along the minus strand of NZ_JBEXPJ010000017.1, from coordinate 52,238 downwards.
CGCTCGCGTCGATGCGCTCGGTGAGGTTGCCACCGTTCGCCTGGACGATGTCGACGACGTCGATGCCGGGCGGCAACGCCTCGTCGAGCGCGATCTTCAGCGCCGCCGGGTCGACCCGTTCGACCACGGACACCTCGACGTACTCCGCCTCGCTGGCGACACCGGTCGGCGCGGCGCCGACCCATGACACCTTCGGGTGAGGGCTGAAGCCCTGCGAGTACGCCATGGGCACGCCTGCCCGGCGCAGCGCACGTTCGAACGTGCGTGCGATGTCGCGGTGCGAAGTGAAACGCAACCTCCCCCGCTTGGTGTAGCGGAGGCGCAGTTTCTGCACAGCTGCGGCAGACGGGTTGTTGGGCTGATGGCGGCTCAGGGGTGCTCCCATGGGTGTTCCGACGGGTGAGCGGTCCCATCGGCGCAGGCTGTTCGTCCAGTAGGACGGTACCGTGAACCCGATTCAGAACGTTCAGCTTGTCTAGATCGTTGCGCGTGGCTACGGTCCGGCTGTCTGGACGCCTTGCCGATCTGGAGGTCCCTGGTGCCTCTGCTCCACCGCGCACGGGCTGCGGCGATGACCGCCCTGCTCGCGGCCGGGTGCTTGGCGGTGTCCCTGCCGGCGGGTGCCGAGCCCACCGAGTCCTCGTGCATCCAGCCGGGGCCGAACCTGCGCTATCTCGTGGTGTTCTCGCAGCTCACGCCCGCTGCGGCGGCTGACGCGGAGATCACCGCGGCCTGTGGCACCACGACCGTCTACTACCCGGAGATCGGGGTCGCCGTCGCCACCTCGCCGGACCCGTCGTTCCTCAAGCTGATCGGCCCGCAGCGCGCCTACAGCGCCCAAGCCGAGAGCATCGCCAAGCGTTCGGTGAAGCGCAAGAAGGACGACACGGAGCTGTTCCGGCCATCGGGACAGCGCTCCGGCGAGCAGTGGGACATGGATCTCATCAAGGCCCCGGCGGCCCACGAGATCTCGACGGGCTCGAAGTCGGTCGTCGTGGGCGTGCTGGACTCCGGCGTCGACCCGCACCACCCCGACCTGGTCCAGGCACTGGCTCCGGAGCTGTCCGCGGGGTGTTTGACCGGTAAGCCCGATACGTCACCTTCCGCGTGGGTGCCGACGACTTCCGCGCACGGCACGCACGTCGCGGGCACGATCGCCGCCGCTGACGACGGCCGCGGCACCACGGGCGTCGCACCCGGCGTGCGCATCGCGTCCGTGAAGGTCGTGGACGACGACGGGTTCATCTACCCCGAGTACGCGGTGTGCGGGTTCATGTGGGCGGCCTCGCAGCGCATGACCATCACCAACAACAGCTACTTCATCGACCCGTACCTGTTCACGTGCCAGAGCGAGCCCGGTCAGCGCGTGATCTACGAGGCCGTGCGTCGTGCCGTCGACTACGCCACCTCTCGCAACGTGCTGACGGTCGCGGCGGCGGGCAACAACGCGGCGGACCTGTCGCGGCCCGGACGTGACTCGGTGTCGCCGACGAACGGCGAAGCGCAGACCCGGCCCGTCGACCCGACGTGCGCGGTGTTGCCGGCGCAGCTCAAGAACGTGGTCGGGGTGTCGGCGGTGGAGTCGACCGGGACCAAGGCCGGGTACAGCTCCTACGGCCTCGGCGCGATCGACGTGACCGCGCCGGGTGGCGACACGCGCACGCAGTCCGGCTGTGTGCTGTCCACCGTGCCGTCGGGCTACGACTACTCGTGCGGCACGTCGATGGCGACTCCGCACGCGTCCGGGGTGGCGGCGCTGATCGCGTCGACGCATCCGGACACCGACGCGGTGTCGTTGGGGCGCATGCTGAACGCGCAGGCGCAGACGCTGCCGTGCCCGGCGGACTACGACCTGAACGGGACCGGCGTGCAGGACGCGTTCTGCACGGGCTACTCGGAGTACAACTCCTTCTACGGCCACGGTTTGGTCGACGCGCTGGCCGCCGTCACCAAGTGATCGTCAACGCCTGCCTGCGAAACGGTCGCGGAGGCAGTCCGACCGCTGTGCTGTCCGATGGAGATTTCAGCGAGTCCGAACGCCGGGCGATGCCGGGGCGGTACGGCACTTCGCACGTGGTCTTCATCGGACCTCGTGGTTCGTTGAGGTTCTTCACGGCGGAGGGTGAGCTGCCGGGCTGCGGGCACGGAACCGTTGCGGCGCTTGCCGTTCTGGGCCGTGGCGAGCACACGCTCCGAGCTGGTGGACGCACGTTCAGCGGCTCGGCCGTCGAGGTTCCCGGTGGTGTCGAGGCCGTCTTCGATCCGGGACCGGTGCGGGTTCGACCGGCTGGCACGGCGGAGCGGGACGCGGTGGTGGCCGCGCTCGGTGCCGGTGGTTCGTGCGTGATCGCGACGCTCGGACGGCCGCGGATGCTCGTCGAGGTGCCCGACGTTGCCGGGCTGGCACCTGATTTTCGCCTGCTGCGGGCGGCGACCGACTCGTTGGGCCTGCTGGGTTGTTACGCCTACAGCCCCGGTGAACGTTTCACGGCACGGATGTTCGCGCCGTCGATCGGCGTGCCGGAGGACATCGCGAACGCCAACAGCACGGCGTGCCTCGCGGCTCACCTGGGCGCGGACATCACCGTCGACATGGGTGACTCGCTGGGCCAGCCCGCCACCGTCGTCGCCAGGGCGGGACGAGTGGGCGGGCTGGCAGCCGTTACGAGCTGAGCGCCGGGTTCTTCACCGGCGAACCGACACCGACCGGCGAGATCGGCAGCAGCTTGCGACCGGTCGGGCCGACCTCGATGTCCGTGCCCATCGCCGGGCAGACACCGCAGTCGAAGCACGGGGTCCAGCGGCAGTCGTCCTGCTCGCGCTCGTCCAGCGCGTCCTGCCAGTCGGCCCAGAGCCATTCCTTGTCGAGGCCGGAGTCGAGGTGGTCCCAGGGCAGGACCTCCAGCTCCTCGCGCTCGCGGGTGGTGAACCAGGCGAGGTCGACGCCGAGCGGCTCCAGCTGTTCCGCGGCCTTGGTGGTCCAGCGGTCGTAGCTGAAGTGCTCGGACCAGCCGTCGAACCGGCCGCCGTCGCGCCACACCGCCTCGATGACCTTGCCGATGCGCCGGTCACCCCGGCTGAGCAGGCCTTCGATCAGGCTGGGCTTGCCGTCGTGGTAGCGCATGCCGATGTTGCGGCCGAGGCTGCGGTCCGAGTTCACGGCCTCGCGGAGCTTGCGGAGCCGGTCGTCGACGGTGTCCGGGTCGCACTGCGGAGCCCACTGGAACGGCGTGTGCGGCTTGGGCACGAACCCGCCGATCGAGATGGTGCAGCGGACGTCGTTGCGGCCGCTCGCCTGCCGGCCCGCGCGGATGACGTTCTTGGCCATCTCGGCGATCTGCAGGACGTCCTCGTCCTCCTCGGTGGGCAGGCCGCACATGAAGTACAGCTTGACCTGCCGCCAGCCGTTGGAGAACGCGGCCGACACCGTCCGGATGAGGTCCTCTTCGGACACCATCTTGTTGATGACGCGCCGCATCCGCTCGCTGCCGCCCTCGGGCGCGAAGGTGAGACCCGAGCGCCGTCCGTTGCGGGACAGCTCGTTCGCGAGGTCGATGTTGAACGCGTCGACGCGCGTGCTCGGCAGGCTCAGGCCCGTGTTGGTGCCCTCGTAGCGGTCCGCGAGGCCCTTGGTGATCTCGGCGATCTCGCTGTGGTCGGCACTCGACAGCGACAGCAGGCCGACCTCCTCGAAGCCGGTCGCCTCCAGTCCCTTCTGGACCATGGCGCCGATGCCCTCGATGGACCGCTCGCGCACCGGGCGAGTGATCATGCCCGCCTGGCAGAACCGGCAGCCGCGGGTGCAGCCGCGGAAGATCTCGACGCTCATCCGCTCGTGCACGCTCTCGGCGAGCGGCACCAGCGGCTGCTTCGGGTACGGCCACGCGTCGAGGTCCATCGTGGTCCGCTTGAAGACGCGGTACGGCACCCGGTCGCGGTTCGGCACGACGCGCTGGATGCGGCCGTCCGGCAGGTACTCCACGTCGTAGAAGCGCGGGATGTACACGCCGCCGGTCTCGGCGAGCCTGGTCAGCACCTCGTCGCGGCCGCCGGGGCAGCCCTCGGCCTTCCAGTTCTTCACGATCTCGGTGATCTCGAGGACGGCCTCTTCGCCGTCGCCGAGCACCGCCGCGTCCACGAAGTCCGCGATCGGCTCCGGGTTGAACGCCGCGTGCCCACCGGCGACCACGATCGGGTCGTCCTCGGTGCGGTCCGCGGCGTGCAGCGGGATGCCCGCGAGGTCGAGCGCCGTGAGCATGTTCGTGTAGCCCAGCTCCGTGGCGAAGCTGATGCCCATCAGGTCGAACGCCTTCACCGGACGGTGCCCGTCGACCGTGAACTGCGGGACGCCGTGCTCACGCATGAGCGCCTCGAGGTCCGGCCACACCGCGTAGGTGCGCTCGGCGAGGACGTCCGGCAGCTCGTTGAGGATCTCGTAGAGGATCATGACGCCCTGGTTGGGCAGCCCGACCTCGTACGCGTCGGGATACATCAAAGCCCAGCGCACGGACGCCGCGTCCCAGTCCTTGACAGTCGCGTTGAGCTCCCCGCCGACGTACTGCACCGGCTTGGAGATCCGCGGCAGCAGTGGCTCCAACCTGGGGAAAACAGACTCGGCACTCACACGACCAGAGTAACGGCCCTCATAGCGCACGGCCGAATCGCGTGCCAGGACGGTTTTTGATCAGTCCAGCAACAACTTCCCCAGGCGCCTCGCCGCCACCACCGTTCCCGCGGCCGCCATCACCGCGAAGTACGCGACGTGGCCGAGCATCCCCCACCCGACGACGCCCAGCGTGAGCCCGCGCATGAGCTCGATCGCGTGGTAGAGCGGCGTCCACGTGACCACCACCTGCAGCCAGCCCGGGTAGACCGACAGCGGGTAGAACGTCGTCGAGAACAGGAACAACGGCAGCACCGCCAGCTGCACGAGGTCGAAGTCCTGCCACGACCTCATGAACGTCGTCGCCGCCATCCCCACCGCCGCGAACGCGAACGCGACCAGCAACGCCGACGGCAACGCGAGCAACGCCCACGGCGAGCTGATGAGCCCCATCCCGAGCATCACGCCGAGGAACCCCGCCGAGTACAACCCGCCGCGCAGCAACGCCCAGGCGATCTCACCCATCGCGATGTCCATCGGCCCCATCGGAGTCGTCAGCATCGCGTCGTAGACCTTGGCGTACTTGTACTTGAAGAACACGTTGAACGTCGCGTCGTACACCGCACCGTTCATCGCCGACGCCGCCAGCAACGCGGGCGCCACGAACGCCGCGTAACTGACCGGCCGCCCGTCCGGCCCCGCCACCGCGCTCACCATCTGCCCGAACCCGAGCCCCAGCGACCACAGGAACAACATGGGCTCGAACGCCCCGCCCACCAGCACGAACCAGGCTCGCCGGTTGACCAGCGCGGCGCGTTCCACCAGCATGCCGGCCCGCCGCCCGTACAACCCGGGCGGGATGATCCGCCACAACAACCCGACGCTCGCGGGCGCGGCCTTGGCGCGATCGAGGGTCTGCGTCATACCGCCAGCCTCCGGTGGAAGAACTTCACGCCGAGCGCGACACCGCCGGCGGTCAACGCCACGAGGTAGGCGATGTGCCCCAACGCCGGCAGGAGATCCAACGTCCCGAACGCCGTACCTCGCGCGAGCTCGATGCCGTGCCACGACGGCGTCAGCCACACGAGCGGCAACAGCCACTGCGGCAACTGGCTGACCGGGAAGAACGCCCCGGTGAACAGCGTCATCGGCATCAACACGAACCGGAAGATGGTCGTGAAGCTGTCCGGCTTGTCCAACCGGGCGCTGTAGGCCACCAACGGCGCGCTGAACGCCAACGCCGCCAACGTCGCGAACACGACGGACCACAAGATCCCAGGCCCGGCAGTGGCGCCAAGGGCCGCCGCGATGCCCACGAACACCGCGGACTTCACGAACAGCGTCGACCCGACCCACAACATCTGCCCGTAGAGCACCTGCGCCGGAGTGATCGGCGTCGCCACCATCGCGAAGTACGACTTCTGCCACATGAACTGCGACATGACCGGGTACGTCGACTCGAACGTGGCCCCTTGAATCGCCGTGACCACCACCAACGCGGGCGCGAGGTACTCCAGGTACGACACGCCCCCGATCAACGCCGTCGACTGGACCTGCGACCCGAAGCCGAACCCGAGGGCCACCAGGAACAACACCGGCGTCAGAAAACTCGACACCGCCGTGGCCCGCCAGTTGCGCCGGTACCACGTCCACGACTTCTCCAGGGCGAACCAAGACCCCCGCAACGTCGGCATCAGTCCACCAACGTCCGGCCGGTGAGCCTCAGGAACACGTCCTCCAACGAGCTCCGCCGCACCAAACTCTGCACCGGCTGCACACCGTGCTCATGCACCTTCGCCAGCGTGTGCTCACCGTCCTGCGTGTACAACAACAACCGGTCCGGCAACACCTCGACCCGCTCCGCGAACCGCTCCAGATCCGGCTTCTCAACCCCAGGCTGAAACCTCAGCTCCAACACTTCCCGAGTCGAGTACCGCCGGATCAGCTCACTCGGCGACCCCTCAGCCGCGATCCGCCCGCCGTCCATCACCACCAGCCGATCGCACAACTGCTCGGCCTCGTCCATGTAGTGGGTGGTGATGATGAGGGTCACCCCGTCCTGCTTCAACCGGAACAGCCTGTCCCACAACAGATGCCGCGCCTGCGGGTCCAACCCGGTGGTCGGTTCGTCCAGCAACAGCAGCTCCGGGTCGTTGACCAACGACCGCGCGATCGTCAGCCGCCGCTTCATCCCCCCGGACAGCGGCTCGACCTCGTGGTCCGCCCGATCCGAGAGCTGCGCGAACTCCAGCAGCTCATCGGCCTTCTCACGACACCGCTGCCGCGACATCCCGAAGTAGCGCCCGTAGATCTGGAGGTTCTGCCGGACCGTCAGTTCCGTGTCGAGATTGTCCAGCTGCGGCACCACCCCGACCCGCGCCCGAATCTTGGGCCCGTCCCGCTCGGGATCCATCCCCAGGACCTTCAGATCCCCACCGGTCCGCCCGGACACGCACGAGATCATCCGCATGGTCGACGACTTGCCCGCCCCGTTGGGCCCCAGGAACCCGAACGCCTCCCCGCGGCGCACCTCGACGTCGATGCCGCGCACGGCCTCGAACGACCCGAAGTGCTTGGTCAGAGCCTTGGCCTCGACGAGGTTCTCCACCCGCCCGACGTTAACGAACAGGTCCGACAATTTTCGACGCATTTACGATCAGCCCATGCCCGAGACGGAACTCCGCTGGCTGACCGAGGCCGACGACACCCTCCGCGCCGAAATCCACACAGTCGTGCACGACGTAGTGGCCGCAGGCGGTGCCGTCGGCTACCACGAGCCACCGACCTTCGACCGGATCTCGGCCTGGCTGGACGGCGTCCTCAAGCAGGTCCGCGACAACGACGCCGCCTTCGTCACCGCTCTGGTCGACGGCGTGGTCAAGGCCGTGGGCCTCTGGCGCCGCGGCTCCACCGCCGTCTTCCAGCACCGCGTGGAAATCCAGCAGATCATGGCCCACCCCTCGGCGCGCGGCCTGGGCTTGGGCAAGCGAGTCGTGCAAGGCCTGATCGACCACGCCCGCGAGCACGGCATCGAAATCGTCATGCTCGGCACCCGCGGCAACAACCACGGCGCGATCGAACTCTACGAATCGCTCGGCTTCCGCGAGTGCGGCCGCATGCCCAACGCCATCGCGGTGGGCACCGAACGCTGGGACGACGTCTGGATGTACCTGCCACTCGGCTACCCGGAGGGCACCATCCTCAACGGCGCCAACGCAGGCGGCCTCGGCTCGAGCCCACGGCGGCACGGCGCGCCCTGATCAGGCCGAAACGGCACCGCCCGAAAACAACGAGTGGCCCTGACCGATTCACCGGTCAGGGCCACTCACAGAACGAGAAAGCCGGAACAGCGCCAGATCAGAGGTTCGGGAACCAGATCTTGATCTCACGCTCAGCCGACTCGGCGGAGTCGGACCCGTGCACCAGGTTGTACTGGACCTCAAGCCCGAAGTCGCCGCGGATCGTGCCGGGGGTCGCCTTCTCGACAGGGTCAGTACCACCAGCGAGCTGACGGAACGCCGGGATCGCCCGCACGCCCTCGACCACCAGAGCGACCAACGGCCCACCGGTGATGAAGTCGACGAGGTCGTTGTAGAACGACTTGCCGTCGTGCTCCGCGTAGTGCTGCTCGGCAGTCGCGCGGTCAGCGGTGCGAAGCTCCAGAGCAGCGAGCTTGAGCCCCTTGCGCTCGATCCGGGCGATCACCTCGCCCACCAGACCACGCTCGACGCCATCGGGCTTAACCAGGACCAGGGTGCGCTCGGACACGACGGTGTGACTCCTCAAACAGGTCAAACAGGTACGGGAAGTGCCGACAGGGTATCGAACGCCACACCGCACGAGTCCGAGCGCCCGCGTGGGACCGGATCAGTGCACCAGCACGGGCTGCGATTCGTCCCGCGAGACCGTGACCTGCCGCAGCACGAACACCGCCAGCCCGAGAGCTACCGCCACGAGCCCGGCCGAGATCCAGAACGCCAGGTGGAACCCGGAAGTCAGCGCTTCCAGCCGGCCAACTCCGGAAGCCACCAACGACGACGTGTACGCGGTGGAGGTGGTGGCCAGAACAGCCAGCCCCAAAGCCCCGCCCACCTGCGCGGTCGTGTTGACCAGCCCGGACGCCAGCCCGGCCTCGTCGTGCGAGGCACCGGACATCGCCAGCGTCATGAGAGCCGGGAACGACAACCCGAGCCCGATCCCCAGCGGCGCCACCGCGGGCAGGATGTCCGGCAGGTACGAGCCGTCAACCGGCACCTGCGTGAACACGATCATCCCGGCCAGCATGAACAAGAGCCCGACGATCAGCATGTTCCGCTCGCCGAACCGCGAGTTCAGGCGCGCCGACAGCGACACCGAGAACACCGCGATCGCACCGGCCACCGGCATGAACGCCAGACCGATCTCCAGCGGCGAGTAGGCCAGCACCAGCTGCATGTAGAGCGTGCCCAGGAAGAACAGGCCGAACATGCCCGCGACCATCGAGATCTGCACGAGGTTCGCGCCGGTCACGTTGCGAGACCGGAACACCCGCAACGGCAGCAACGGCTTGGCAGCAGTCCGTTGGCGCACAACGAATCCGACGAGCAGTGCCAATGCGACGGCACCCAGTCCGAGCGTCTGCACCGAACCGAAGCCGTAGTGCTCCGCCTTGACGATGGTGTACACGCCGAGCATCACCGCGGCCACGATCAGCAGCGCACCGAGCACGTCCGCACCCTCGCGCAGGCCCAGGCCCTCGGACGAAGGCACCAGACGAACAGCGGCGATGGCGGCCACGATGCCGATCGGGAGGTTCACGAAGAAGATCCAGTGCCACGACATGGTGTCCGTCAGCACGCCGCCGAGCAACAGGCCGATGGACGCGCCCGCAGCAGCGACGAAGCTGAAGATGCCGATGGCACGCCTCTGCTCGTCGGGCTTCGGGAACATCGTCACGACCATGCCCAGCGTCACGGACGTGGCCAGCGCACCGCCGGCACCCTGCACGAAACGAGCAATGATCAGCATTTCGGAGCTGAAGGACACGCCGCACAGCAGCGACGCGACCGTGAAGACGCCGAGGCCGATCAGGAACACCTTCTTGTGCCCGATCAGGTCGCCCAGGCGCCCGGCGAGCAGCAGCAGACCGCCATAAGCGATCAAGTACGCGTTGACGACCCAGGCCAGGCCGGCCTGGCCGAACTTGAGGTCTTCCTCGATCGCGGGCAGCGCGACGTTCACGATCGTCTGATCGAGAACGATCATCAGCATGCCCGCGCACAGCACGATCAGCGCCAGCCAGCGCGAGTCCGTCTTCGGTCCCCCTGATGTCATAAGAGGAACCGTAGCAGATAGTTTTGTACGGGACTATCTTTTATCCAACGGCATGACGCAGGGCACGCTTGCGCGGCGGCTTCTCGCACGGCATCGGCGTGCCCAGGCGGCCTTCCAGCAGTCGCGTCAAGCCCTTGACCAGGCCGTCCCGCTCATCGGCCGGCAGCGAACCGAGGACGCTCTCGTAGACGTCGGCCACGACCTGATCGGCCTTCTCGCAGATCTCCCGGCCGAGGTCGGTCACGACGACGACGCGCGCACGACGATCCGTGGGCGACGGCTTGCGTTCGGCGTACCCGGCCAGTTCCAGGGCGTCCAGCGTCACGACCATGGTCGTCTTGTCGATGCTGACGTTCTCGGCGATCTCGGACTGGGTGCTCTCCGCGTCCAGCGCGCTCGACAGAACGCAGCGGGCCCGCGGAGTCAGTCCGATCTCCGCGAGCCTCGCCGTCAGCTCTGTCTCGAGCGCGTGCCCGGTCAGATGCAACAGCATCATCAGGTCAGTACACCCCGTCGTGCCCATGAGCACTACGGTACCAAATAATCTAGACGCAAAACTATCTGCGCTCGGAACTACCGCTCCAGCACCACGACCGAACGTGCGGCGCCCACCCTCTTCTCGCTGGTCAACGGCTTCCAGTCGCCAGGCGGCAGCGCAACGGCCTGGTCCGTCGGGTACGGGTTGATCACCACGACCAGGCCGCGCCGGCCAGGATCAACATCCGGCCCGACCGTGTCGTCGACGTGCATGACGATCACACCGGACTGCGCGGCCGGGAACGACACCTTCTGCTGCACCAGGTCGGCGGAACCCAGCGAGAACAGCGGCGACGACTTGCGGATCCGCAGCAGTTCCAAGGTCGCGTCCAGCGAGGCCTTCATGTCCGCGGACGACGGTTTAACCATGCCCAGCAACGGCTTCGCGTACGGCCACTTCGACTCGTTGTCGGCCTTGGGCGGCAACCCACGACCGAAACCGTTGTCGCGCAACGACGGGTCGTAGGAGTTGAACCAGTCGCCTGAGTCGAAGCTGTTGCGGTCCAACGACTTCGAGCGCAGGAACTCGGTACCCGCGTGCACGAACGGCCGCCCCTGCCCGAGCAACACCGGAGCCAGTGCCACCGTCTGCATCTTCACGCGATCGGCCATGGACGTCTCGGGCTTCAGCTTGTACGCCAACGCGTCGAACAACGTCTCGTTGTCGTGCGCGTCGACGTACGTGATGGCCTCCAACGGCTGCCCGGTGTACCCAGCAGACGTCCCGTTGTACTTCACGTCCCGACCCGCGACCACTGGTCCGGCCGTCGACTGGAAGCGGTACGAGGCCATGTTCCCGGCCATGCCCAGCTTCACCAGGTCGCTGTAGTTCTCCAGCCGCGCGGCCACATCTCCGTTGGCGGGCGAGGAGTTCACGTCACCGGCCAGTCCGGAGCCAAGCCCCTGCACGCGCGGGTCGTCGTCGAACGGCCCGCCACCACGAACGGCATCGCGCAACCTGTCGCTGAACGTCCCTACGCCGGTGCCGGCCATGTTCGCCTGCGTGGCCTGCTCGAACCGGGCGTTGCCGCCGACCTCGCCGAAGTCCCAGCCCTCGCCGTAGACGCCGATCTTGCGCCCGTCCACGCCGTCGCGCTCGACGGTCAGCGCGTCCAGAGCCGCCCGCACCGCCAGGATGTTCGCCTTCGGGTGGTGACCCATCAGGTCGAACCGGAACCCGTCGACCTTGTAGTTGCGCGCCCACCGCACGACGGAGTCGACTACGAGTTTGCCCATCATGGCGTTCTCGGTCGCGGTGTTCGCGCAGCACGTCGAGTTCGCGACCGAACCGTCGAGGTTGAGCCGCTGGTAGTAGCCCGGCACGACCTTGTCCAGCACCGAGGTCGGTGCGTCGCCGGACGCCGCCGTGTGGTTGTAGACCACGTCCACCACCACGCGGTTGCCGTTGTCGTGCAACGACTTCACCATCTCGCGGTACTGCTTCGACCGCGCCACGCCGTTCTGCGCGTCGGCCGTCGCGTACGAACCCTCCGGCACGTCGTAGTGGAACGGGTCGTAGCCCCAGTTGAAGCCGTCCTTCGCCGCGACCGCGCCGACACAGGCCTGCTGCTGGTCCGAGTCCGCGGGCAGCGAGCGCAGGTCACAAGCCGGAGTGGCCTGGTCGGAGCGCTTCTCGGGGATCGTCGCGATGTCGAACGTCGGCAGCAGATGCACGGTGTCCATGCCCGCGGCGGCCAACGTCTTGAGGTGCTTCATGCCCGTCGAACCCTGGTGCGTGAACGCCTTGTACGTGCCGCGCTCGGCAGCCGGGACGGACTGGTCGTTGATCGAGAAGTCCCGCACGTGCAGCTCGGTGATCGCGCCGCCAATGCCCTTCGCGACGTCGCGAGACCAGCCCTGAGGCATCGAACGGACGTCCTTGAGGTCGGCGAACTGCGAGTGCGTCGAGTTCACCGACAGCGCCACCGAGTACGGGTCGGTGACCACAACTGTGCGCTGCCAGTTGGTGACCTCGAACTGGTAGTACTTGTTCTTCCAGTCGCCCGAACCGGACCACGAGCCCGAGGCGTCGTCGCGCTTGAGCTGCACGACCTTCTTCGGTTCGCCCGTGGGTTCGTCGAACAGCCGCAGCTTCACGTTCGTCGCGGTCGGCGCCCACAACCGGATCGACGCGCGATCGTGGTCGAACGTCGGCCCGAACGTCAGTTTCGTCGCCGCGGCGGCGAAACGGTCGTCCAGCACACCCGCGATCTGCACTCCGGTTCGGTGCCTGATCGCACCGCCCGCGTCGACGTGCACGGCGGAGAGCTTGTCCCGCAACGCCTCGTCGACGAACCCGCGCACCGCGAACACCGGCTTGCCCTTGAGGTGCGGGAACTGCGCCGGCACCTCTTCAGTGGTCGGCGTCAACCGCAGCACACGGGAGCCGTATTCGATCCGGTAGCCGTCGGACTGGATGGCCGGCACGTCCCAGACGACCTTGTCGCGCGAGATCCAGATCGCCTTGGCCTTGGTCAGGTCGTCATCGGCGGCGGGACCGGCGTTGGGCGGCAGCAGGTAGGTCTCGTTGCCCTGCAACTGCCACACCTCGTTCCCCTTCTGGCCCAGGTCGAGGAACTGGTCGGGCCCGGGATCCTTGGTGTCACCGCGGTGGATGATGTAGCTCAGCCCGGCGGCACCGGCGGCGAGCGGCACCGACCAGTAGACGCCGTATGCGTCCCGTCCGTCCGGCACGCGCGACTGGTTCCAGCCCGGCGACGGCTCAGCGGAACCCGTCCAGTGGTACATCGCCCAGTCGGTGTAGTCGCCGTCCGCGCGGTTGTAGTGGATCACCGCCCGGTTCTCCGCGGCGGCCTTCGAAGCGTGCACCTTGCCGCCCGCGACCCACGAGTGGCCACTCGTGAACCTGCCGGACGCCTCGACGGTCGTCCCGCGCACCACCGAGAAATCAGTGGTGGGCGGCAACTCGGCTATCCCGTTGGAGAACGGCACGTCAGCCCGTCCGGCAACGCGCACCACAGCTCCGGTGGCGTCACCGACGTAGTGCACGACCGCCTTGCCGGTGGCGGCCTGTTCTGAGGCGTACACGGGCGTCTGGCCCTGTTTCAGCCACACTTCAGGCGTCACGCTCGGATCGACGAACCGGTCGACCGACGTGTCCTTCTCGTCGCCCTTGTGCGCGATGATCCCGACGGACTTGGCACCCGGCTTCAGCTTGATCCACGCGAACCGCCCGTAGGCGTCCTCCCCCGCGAACGGCAGCGGCGCGTTCCAGTCGACCGGCGTCTCGATGTCGCCCCAGGCGTGCAAACCCCAGCCGTCGTAGTTGTCCCGCTGGTAGTGCACGACCAGCCAGTCCGGGTTCTTCGTGCCGGGGTCGGGAATCGGCGGCGCGGCCACGAGCGTCACGAACGCACCGTCCGCACCGATCTCGCCGGACTTCGCCACTACCCGCAGCTCGACGCGCTTCCCCGCGGCAGCACCCGGAAGTGCCGACAGGTCAGCGAAAACGCGGTAAGGAGCAGCGTCATCAGTGCCGAGCACGGTCCAGTCGGAGGTCCCTTCAACGCGTGCCGCGAACGTGGCTGCCGCGTTGGGCGCGCCGATGCCGTCCGCACGGAGCTCAACGCGCTTGTCCAGCACGGTTCCGGCAGCCGGAGCGACCAGCACCGGTGCCGGCTTCGCGGCCGCGACGTTGCCGGTTCCCTTGAGCACCAACGACGACAGCGCCGGCACGGTCACCGTGACGCGACCGTTCACCACCTGCGCGTTCTCAAAAGCCGAAGAAGACACCGGCACGGTCACGGTCGCGGGCGAGGTTCCGGCGTTGGCCACGACGAGGCTCTCCCGGCCGAGAATCCGGCTGAACGCGAACACGTCCCCGTCGGCGTACCGGAGCACCTGGTTGCCGTCCCGCCACACCGGATCCTGGTCGACCTGCGCCGCCAGCGCCTTGAGCTGCTGGTACAGCGGATGGGAGGTGTTGTAGTTGTCGACCGCGCCGGTGCGGTCGGAGCCGATCAGCTTCTCCGCAATGTACTCGGGCGTCTTGGAGGCGAACATGTCCTGGCGCGCCAGCTTGTCGCCACCCGTACCCGCGAAGCCCTGCTCGTCGCCGTAGTAGACGACCGGGTTGCCGCGCCACAGGTACATCAGGGTGTTGCCGAGCTTGAGCCGCCGCAACAACTCGTCGTCGGAGATGCCCGGCCGGTCGTTGCGGATCATCCACGCGACGCGGCCCATGTCGTGGTTGCCCAGGAACGTCGGCAACGACGAAGCGTTGGAGTCGGCGTCGGTGTAGCGGTCGTCGTCGAGCAGCACCTCGCCCAGCCGCTGCGAACCCTTGCCGGACAGGAAGCTCAGCGCGCTGCTCTGGAACGGGAAGTCAAGCGTGGCCTGCATGCGCCCGGTCGTCGTGTACTTGGACGTGTTCTCCGGCGAGGAGTCGAAGACCTCGCCGAACACGAAGAAGTCCTTCTTGCCCTTGCGGTTCGCGTACTGCTTCACGTGCGGCGCCAGCGCCTGCCAGAACTCGATGTTGACGTGCTTGACCGTGTCGACCCGGTAGCCGTCGATGTCGAGCGTGTCGATCCAGCTGGTGAAGATGTCCTTCATGCCGTTGACCACGCGCGGGTGCTCGGTCATCAGGTCGTCGAGGCCGGAGAAGTCACCCTGCTCGCTCGACTCGCCGGAGAACGTCGAGTCGCCGCGGTTGTGGTAGAGCGTGGAGTCGTTGAGCCACAACGGGAACTTCGTCGGGCCGTCCTTGACCGGTGTGTACGGGAAGGACTTCTTCGCGTCGAGCTTCGGGAAGTCCTTGCTGCCCGCGTAGTCCGCGAGGTTGAACGGCTTCCCGTCGGCGTCCAGGTACGGCTGCGCACCCGTGCTGACATAGGCGTTCTTGCCTTCGGCGTACTTGATCACGTCGGCGGTGTGGTTCGCGACGATGTCGAAGAACACCTTGATGCCACGCCGGTGCGCGTCCCGGATCAGGTCGCGCATCTCCTGCGTGGTGCCGAAGTGCGGGTCCAGCTTGGTGAAGTCGACCGTCCAGTACCCGTGGTAACCGGCGGAATCGCCCTGCACCCAGCGGTTGAGGAACATCGGCGTCATCCAGATCGCCGTGATGCCCATGCCGTCGAGGTAGTCGAGCTTCCCGCGCAGGCCCTTGAGGTCGCCGCCGTGGTAAAAGCCCTTGTCAGCGGGGTTGAACCCGTTCTCGGCCGCGTTCGAACGCCCGCGGTCGTTGGTGGGATCCCCGTTCGCGAACCGGTCGGGCATCACGAAGTAGAAGCGCTCACCCCGCAGGTCGTCGCGCTTCGGTGGCAACGCGAGTTTCGCGTCCCCCTCGCGCACACCGGGCGCTATGTCCACCACCTCCCCCACGGCCAGCCGTTGCTTTGGTGCGGCAACGGCGTGGACCGGTGTCAGGGGAAGCAGAACCAGTGCAGCGAGCGCGGCGACGACCCGACGCATCGCGACCTCCTTGTCGCAACTTCTTGCAGGGTTGCTGCACGAAACCACGGCAAACAGCCGGAAACAATACGTCGGGTCTTGCAAATATTTGCGATCAGCCTGCCGGACGCTTGTAAGTGATCGCGATGCGCAGCGGGTGCGAGCGCCACTCGTTGACCGCCATGCCGGCGATCACGCCGATGCCCTCGACGGATTCCGGAGTCGCCGGCGCACTGCGGCTCGGCGACCCCGCCAGCGGCCCTCCGACCGGCGGTGGCGAGAACTGGGCGACGACCGTCTGCTGCCCCTCGTGCGGCTGCACCGCCAGCAGGACGTGCGGGTTCGCCTGCTCGCCCTGGCTCTCGATCGGTTCGAGGGAGAGGTACTCACCGCGTTCCGCCGCCTCGCCGCACATCCGGCCCGCCCACCTGAACGCGTCCATGACGTCGTCGTCGGAGAGCTCGGCGTCGGCTTCCGGCAGCGAGACCTGCACCAGGTGCGTGCCGTGCGCCGTCATGTTGCCGTTGGTGGTGTAGCGGTCGGGGATCATCGCCTCGCCGGTCTCGAGGTCGATCATGAGCATGTCGCGGAACCGGGTGTCGGCGAGCGGCGAGCGGCCCATCAGACCGCGTCCGAGCATCTCCTTGAGCTTCGGGTCGGTCATCCGCCAGTACGTGGTCAGCTCACCGATCTGCAGGCCGATGAAGTCCTTGACCGGCAGGCTCGGCAACGCCGTCATGAGGCTCTGACCGGGCGAGACCGGTGGTTGCGGCGGCGCCTGGACCTGGAACGGCGGGAGAGCCGCGAACTGCGGGTCGACCCGTGCCGTGCGCACGACGTGGTGAGCCCACGCGCGCACACGGGACAACGGGTGGTCCGGGAACCTCGCGTCGTAGCGGGGATCGTCGCCGGCGTGGAACGGCAGCACGCCCTGCAGCTCAGGCGCGTACGGGTGCGGCCTGATCCAGTTCTGGAACCCGATCTCCGCCGCCAGCACGCCCTCGCGCATGCCCGTCGTGCCGCGCTCGATCGCGCCGTACTGCAGCACGGCACTGCAGTTCGCCTTCGGGATCGTGAAGGAGCAGACGAAGATCTGCCCGCTCGCCTGGTTCCGCAACGGCATCTTGATGATCCGCAGCAACGCGGGCACGCCGGCGAGCTGGACCAGCTGCGCCTCGACCAGGCAGCCGCTCTCCCCGTGCAGCAGGGCGAGGTCGTGCCTGAGCTTCTGCAGGTCGTCCAGCCCGGCCGGCAGGTCCGGGACCAGGTTGTAGTAGGCCAGTTCTGCCTGGTCACCGTTGGGGTGCTGCCAGGAGTTCTGGTCGAGCTGGCGGAATCCGGTGGTGTCGAACGAGATGGGCACGCACCGACCCTATTGCGATCCCTACGCGGCCTTCAGCGTTTTGGACCAGAGCGATGCGCCGGTCGCGTCACGCAGCCACACCGTGAGCTCGTGGTGGTTCGCCTCGACCTCGCCGAAGTGCTGGAACCCGTCCAGCGGCGAGGTGTTCGGAGCGGGCGGGGCGTGCACGAACACGGCTTCCGGGCCGAACGTCGGGTCGAGCGTGTTCGGGCCGAACGCACCCGCGTGCGCCGGGCCGGACACGAACTCCCAGAACGGGTCGAAGTCGCCCACGGCCGCGCGGTCCGGCGAGTAGTGGTGCGCGGCGGTGTAGTGGACGTCCGCGGTGAGCCACACGGTGTTCCTGACGCGGCGCTTCTTGAGCTCGCGCAGGACCCACGCGATCTCGTGCTCACGGCCGTTGGGGGCACCCGGCAGGCCGTTGGCGACGCCCTCGATGTCAGTGCCGTCCGGGACGGTGAGGCCGATCGGCAGGTCCGCCGCGATGATCTTCCAGGTGGCGGTGCTGCGGGACAGTTCGTCGACGAGCCACTTCGCCTGCTTCTCGCCGAGGATCACGCCGGGCTGGTCCTTCGGCGAGGTGTTCTTGTCCTTGTAGGTGCGCATGTCGAGCACGAAGATCTCGACGTTGCGGCCGTAGGAGAACTTCCGGTGGACGCGGCCGTCCACAGCGCGGTGCCGGTCGATCGGCATCCACTCGTGGAACGCCTGGAAAGCGCGCTGTGCCAACACGTCCACGCGCTTCTCGGTGTACTGCGGGAGGTCGAGGATCTCGCCGGGGTACCAGTTGTTGAGAACCTCGTGGTCGTCCCACTGTGCGTAGATCGGGACCTGCGCGGCGAAGCGCTTGAGGTTGTCGTCGAGCAGGTTGTAGGCGAACTGGCCGCGGTACTCGTCGAGCGTTTCGGCAACTTTGGACTTCTCCGGCGTGACGACGTTGCGCCAGATCCGGCCGTCCGGGAGCGTCACCGACTCTTTCATCGGGCCGTCGGAGTAGACGCTGTCGCCGCTGTGGATGAAGAAGTCGGGTTTGCGGTCGGCCATCGCCTTGAAGATCGGCATACCGCCGATGTCCGGGTTGATGCCCCAGCCCTGCCCGGCGACGTCACCGGACCACACGAAGCGGACTTGGTCGCGGCCGAGCGGGGCGGTGCTGAAGCTGCCGGTCACGGGCTCACTGCAGGTGCGGCCGTGCAGGTCCTCGGCCGTGACGCGGTAGTAGGCGGGACGGCCGGGCAGCAGCTGGCCGACCCGGACCTGCCCGGTGCCGCCCGTCTCCGGCGTGAGCAGCGGGCCGCGGACGTGGCGGGAGAGGCGGAACTTCGGGTCGTTGGACACCTCGACGAGCATCCGGGACGGCCGGTCCGCGCGGGTCCACACGATGCCGCCGTCCCAGGTGACGTCGCCGGACTGCACGCCGTGGGTGAGAACGGGACGGTCGGTCTTGGCGAGGCTGATGCCCGAGGGCACCAGCGCCGCGGCCGTGCCGATTGCGCCTGCCTTGAACAACGTGCGACGGTCGAAGGTCATGCGCGGTTTCTAGTCTGCGGTTCTGACCTGCGGCCGAACCCGAGATGAACTTCAGCAGCGCTTGTCCGTGGCGCCCCACACGTAGTCGGTGACGCCGGAGCCGGTGCGGATGGTGGCGACGGCCTTCGTGCACTTGTCGAGCGTGGCCGCGCCCGCGCCCCACAGCTCCTGCTTGCCGGTGGCCTCGCCGCCGCCGTGCGGGATCTCCTCGCCGCCGCTGAACTCCGCGATCCAGTTGCTGACGTGGACGTTGCGGTGAGTGCTGTAGTACGAGTCCCACACCCACAGGTAGGGGTAGTTCTTGCCGCAGCCGGCGAACTGCTTCACAGAACCGATCTGCTTGCCCTGGTAGGTGATGGCGCCGGTGGTGCCGATCTGCTTGGCAGAGGCACAGCCGGGGACGGACTCGGCGTTGGCGGTGCCAACTCCGACGGACAGCAGCGTCGCGGCCAGTGCGGCGGCGAGGGCAAGTGGCTTTCTCACAGCCGCGACGCTGGTGCAGTCCGGTTATTCAGCGGTAAATCAGGTCAACCGCTTGAGCCAGTCGGTGATGATCTGGCGGGAGGCGGGGGTGGCGTGCACCCACGTCTGGTGGTTCTGGTCGGTGTACTTGACCACGAGCCAGCGGCCGTCCTCGAAGTCGATCGTGGTGAGGAAGGTCTTGGCGCGCTGCCGGCCCTCGCCGTTGCGCTTCGCCGCGTACAGCTTCGCCGTGCCCTTGCGGGGCTGGGCGAGCAGCTGGCGCAGCGAGATCGACGGCGACGCCTTGCCGTGCTGGTGCACGTTGATCTCGGACTCGTGCACGTTGATCGACGCGCCGCGACCCGCCGGGACGTCCGGCAGCTGCATCGCGAGGACCTCCGGCGCGTTCTCCGGCCGGATCGGGTGCAGCTGCACGAACCCGTTGTCGTGCACGGCGAGAACGCCGTGCTGCGAGTTCGCCGCGACCACCACGGGCTTGGTCTCGCTCGGCGTGACCGCGATCCACGCCGAGTAGTCGTGGTCCGCCTTGGCGATCAGGTGCAGCGTGCCCCGCACGTCCGGGTGGTCCAGCCCGACCCTGCGCAGCTCCCCGATGACGTCGCGCTCGATGAGCGCGCGCTCCTCCTCGGTCTCACCGGGCGAGTCGACGGAGAGCGCCGGGTGGTACTCCCCGAGCCGCTCCTGCTTCCACAGCACGTCGAACGCGAGGTCGGACAGCTGAATGGACGAACGCAGCACGCTCACCCCCCGATCGTCGGCGGCGCGACCATCGGCATGTCACCGATGATCTCGTTGGTGTTCTCCTCGGTGACCAGGTAGTCGGCCGACTTGTGCTCCAGGTCGTCCTCCCCCTGTCCCTTCTGACCGTGGCCGCCCATGCCGCCCGCACCGGCGGCGCCACCCCGGCCCGCCGCACCGACGCCACCGCGACCGGCCGCGTTCGGGCCACCTTCCGCGCCCATGCCGCCGAACACACCGGACTTGCCGCCGGGCTGCTGCTGTCCGGCCGTGCCACTGCTGCCCGAGCCGACGCCACCGAGGCCGCCACCGCCGAGCCTGCCGGAGCCGCTGCCGCCACCGAACTTGCCGCCCGCGCCGCTGCCACCGGGCCCACCGGGGCCTCGGCCCGCGCCGCCGCCGGGACCACGTCCGCCACCGGTGCCGCCGGGACCGTTCAACCCACCGGGACCGACGGGCACGCCGATCGGCGGGATACCCGTGTTCGGCGGCCGGTCGATCACGCCGCCGACGGGAGGCTTGCCACCACCGGGGAACTCGGTCCTCAGGGGGCTGTTGACGTCTCCGCCGACCGCCTGGGACGTGGTGGTGTCGTTGCCGCCGGTGACGCTGCCCGGCGGCGTCCACGTGGTGCCGGTCGTGCCCTGCGGGTTGCCGGTCGAGCTCGGGAACGTGGGCGTGCCGTGCGGCATGCTGGAGTTGTTGACGTTGTTGCCGGTCTTGTCCCGGCCGTCGTCGCCACCGGTGTTGATGACCTCGACGTTCAGCGTGTCCGCCGTGACGCCGGGGAACTGCTTGGGCAGCTCACCGCGGTTGGTGTTGCTCGCGCTCTGGAACTCCTTGTAGACGTTCCGGTTGTGCGATTCCTCTGAGTTGTAGCTGTTGACCGCGTCCTCGGTGTCCGTGTCCCACGGGGTCGCGTCATCCCAGAAGCCCGTTTCCGGCTTGCTCTCCGGCATGTTCTTGAGCTGACCCTTGTTCAGGTTGAACTGGTACACCTGATTGGACAGCGAGTGGTCAGCCTGCCGCAGTGCGTCCTGCATCTGGATCATGGCTTGGTTGATCGGGTTCGCGGCCGCCTGAGCCGCGTCGGCACTGGCACCGCTCCACGCCTCACCCAGGGTCTCGCCGACCTTCTTGAGCCTGGCCTCGACCCCGGCGTAGGTGCGCTCGAGCTCCGATGCCTTGTCCGCGGCGTGCTGCGCCGGCCCGGTGCCCGGTCCCCCGTGCATCTGGGCGTAGATCTGATGTCCCGTGAACGCCTCCGCACGGGAGGTGTCCTCGGAGAAACAACTGGGCGCGGGCCGTGTCATTTCGCACCTGCCTTGATCGTGGTGATTGCCAGGTTCGCGAACTCGACGACCCCAGCACACGGGTCCGCGAAGTACTTGCTCTTCTCGTCGCTGAGGATGGTGAACAGCATCGTCCTGTCGTCGGACGTGCCGACGGTGAGCTCGCAGTTGCCTTCCTTGCGCTGGTCGACGACCAGGGAGACGATCGCCGGATAGCCCTGGATCGCCGGCCGCTCCTCGAACACGGCGAACGTGTCCTTCTTGGCGTACTGGGAGTCGAGGCTCGTCCCCACCGGGAGGATCGACGCACTGAGGGACATCTCGGCCGGGGTGAACGTGCCGGACCACTGGCAAGAGGCACCCACGCTGCCGGTGTTCACCGACCCGGTCACGCCGGGCAGGCCATAGGAAGTCAGCTGTGCCGCGGTCACCGCGTTGCACGGAGCAGCCTCGACAGCCGACAGGTTGAGCGGGCTGGAGACCTTGGGCGCTCCGCCACCGTTGCTGGCGCTGGTCGGCTGGGTCGCGTTCGTCGGCGTACCGGTGGTGCCACCACCGGTGCTGCAGCCCGCCAGAAGTGCGAGAGCGGCGGTCCCTGCGACGATCGTTCGGATGCGCAACAGCTCAGTCCTTCGGCTTGAGGTTTGCCTGGTTGCCGTGCTCGGTCTGCTCGTACTGGGTGAGCGTGGCCTTCAGGTTGTCGATCCGGGTCTTCAACGTCTTGCGCAGCTGCTCGTTCGACGTCTGGTGCGCCGCACCGGCCGTGACGGCCCAGTTGTTGTAGACCTTGCTGGGCATGTCGAGCCCGGCGGCCTGGACGCGGACCAGCTCCTGGCCGGCAACGTGGGCCTTCTCAAGGTCGAGGGCGATGGCCTCGTACTCCTTGATGGCAGCGCGCAGTGTCTCGAGATCGACCTTCGTCCCGCTCATACCCCAGTACCCTCCCCATGCAGATTCGTGCGCTATGCAGCATAGCTCCGGGTCAGGGGCCTTGTCCGGGGTTCAAGGCACGAACGGGTGAACAGGACGATGTGTCACCATCGCATTGCGACATGTGAGGGTACGAAGTGCGGCATGCTTCGTTCATTGGCTCTTTTCGTCAGCGCCGCATTGCTGCTCGCTTCGTGTTCCTCGGTGGAGCCGAAGGCGGTTCCCGCCAAGCTCACCCCGCCTGCCCCTGCGGTCGGGCCGCAGGAGAACTGCGAGAACGTGCTCACGGGTGATCCGGAGTCGTGCGTCGCGTGGACCGCGCCCGAACCGCACGGCTTCGCCCAGGTGCTGCCCATCAACGGCGACGAAGCGGGCACCGGTAAGGAGGCGCAGTGGGGGCCTTATTACTGGTGTGCCGCGATCACGGATGACGTCGCCGAGAAAGTGCTGGGCACGAAAGACGTCATCCGGGTGATCTCCGGCAAGTTTTATTGCCAAATTGCGGTCAACAGGAAGACCGGCCTGAACAACACCCTGAGTATTCATCTGGCGCCCTACGAGCCCGGGAATGCCTCGTACGACTGGTTCACCGAGCCGAACCCGCTCGGCACCGTGACCCAGGTGAAGGGGCGCAACGCGGTGCGCACCGAGATGCCCAGGTTCGCCACCTCCGACCAGGCCGCGTACACGATCGAAATCCCCGGCCACGGATCGGTGTGGAGCGTCGACCTGAACCGGAGCAGCGACGCCAAGACGCCGTTCAAGGCCGACTACGACGACGCTGACCGGAAGGTGCTGGTGGCCGCTGACGCGTTGATGGCCTACGACCGGACCTGATCAGGTGGACTGCTGCTGTTGCTGCGCGGGGAGGCGGCCCTCGGCCATGCGCTTGAGCAGGTCCTTGCGCAGCCACAGCAGGTAGGCCCACACCAGGCCGAAGATCACGCCGATCACGCCCAGCGCGGGCAGCAGGAACCAGGTCGCGATGAGCAGCACGTGCAGGGCCACGACGGCGGCGATGGCCCACGGGCGGCGGACGAACGCACACATCGCGATGAACACCGCGATGAAGCCGAACGCCGTCCAGCCGACGAGGGTGCCGACGCCGCCGTGCAGCTTGGCGATCACCGGCAGGGCCAGGGCGACGACGATGACCTCGAGGATCAGGGTTCCGGCCATGATGCCCCGGAACGCCTTCATCGGGTCTTTCTTCAGAGGGGCCGGGGAGGTCATGCCGGCTCCTTTCCGAACAGCGCGCGGGCCTCGCCCGCGGTGACGACCGAGCCGGTGACGATCACGCCGCCGCCGGACAGCTCGTCCTCGGTGAGGTGGATGGCTTCCTCGATGGCGTCGTCCAGGCGCGGGCGGACCTCGAAGCGGTCCTCGCCGAAGATCGGGACGGCGATGCCGGCGAGCACGTCCGGGTCCATGGCGCGCGGCGAGGAGTTGGTGGTGATCACCAGCTCCTGCACAACAGGCTCCAACGCCGACAAGATGCCCTCGGCGTCCTTGTCGGACATGACCGCGACGACCGCGACGAGCTTGCGGAAGCCGAACTCGGACTCCAGCGCGCGAGCCAGGGCCGCGGCGCCGTGCGGGTTGTGCGCGGCGTCCACGAAGACGTTGGGCGAGGAGCGGACGCGTTCCAGACGGCCCGGCGTGACGACCGACGCGAAGCCTTCGCGCACCGCCTCGATGTCGATCTGGCGTTCGGGGCCGGCACCGAAGAAGGCCTCCACCGACGCCAGCGCCAGAGCCGCGTTGGCCGCCTGGTGCTCGCCGTGCAGCGGCAGGAAGATGTCCTCGTAGACGCCGCCGAGGCCCTGCAGCGTGATCATCTGGCCGCCGACGGCCACCGCGCGCGAGATGACGCCGAACTCGCTGCCGAAACGGGCGATCATGGCGTCCACCTCGGCCACGCGCTCGAGGATGACCTTCATCGCCTCGGGCGTCTGCTCGCCGACGATCGCGACGGAGTCCGGCTTGATGATGCCGGCCTTCTCGCGAGCGATGTCCTCGACGCGCGTGCCGAGGTACTCGGTGTGGTCCAGGCCGATCGGGGTCAGCACCGCGATCTTCGCGTCCATGATGGACGTCGCGTCCCACGTGCCGCCCAGGCCGACCTCGACGACCGCGACGTCGACCGGCGCGTCCGCGAAGGCCGCGTAGGCCATCGCGGTGAGCACCTCGAACTTGCTCAGCCTGATCTCGGACCGCGCGTCGGCCATCGCGACGTACGGCTCGATGTCGCGGTAGACCTCGACGTAGCGATCAGGGGTGATCGGCTGGTTGTCGAGGCTGATTCGCTCGGTCGCGAGCTGCAGGTGCGGGCTCGTGTAGCGGCCGGTCCGCAGACCGATGCGCGTGAACAGCGCATCGGCCATGCGGGACGTCGACGTCTTGCCGTTGGTGCCCGTCAGCTGAACCACGGGGTAGTTCGTCTGCGGGTCGCCGAGCACGTGCGCCAGCGCCTTGATCCGGTCCAGCGACGGCTCGAGCTTGGTCTCGGGCCACCGCTGGTTGAGCTCGTTCTCGACGTCGAGGAACTCGTCGAGGTTGTTTTCCACGGTACTTACGCCTCCGGCAGCGCGGCCAGGCGCTCGTTGATGCGGATGATGTCGGACTCGGCAGCGGCCTTGCGCTCCTCGATCTTGGCCTTGACCTCGGCGGGCGCCTTGGCGAGGAACGCCTCGTTGCCCAGCTTCTTCGTCGTGCCGTCGAGCTCCTTCTTCGCCGCCGCCAGGTCCTTCTCGAGACGCTTGCGCTCGGCCGCGACGTCGATGGTGCCGGACAGGTCCAGCTCGACCTTCACCGCGCCCTTGGGCAGGCCGACCTCCAGCGTCGCGGAGACGGTGAACTCGTCGCCCGGCTCGGTCAGGCGCGTGATCGAACGCACCGACGGGACCTGGTCGACCAACCCGACGCAGCATGCGCCGCGGACCTTGCCCACGACCTTCTGGCCCGGCTTGACGCCCTGCTCGGAACGGAACCGGCGGATCTCGGTGACCAGCTTCTTCAGACCCTCGATCTGGGCGAGGGCATCGAGATCGCGCTCACCACCGGAAGCCTGGGGCCACGACGCGATGACGAGCGACTCCTCGCCGGTCAGCGTGGTCCACAGCGTCTCCGTGATGAACGGGATCGCCGGGTGCAGCAGGCGCAGCAGGACGTCGAGCACGTGGCCCAGGACGGACTGCGTGGCCTCGACGCGACCTTCCGAGATCTGGACCTTCGCGATCTCCAGGTACCAGTCGCAGAACTCGTCCCACGTGAAGCTGTACAGCGCCTCGCAGGCACGGGAGAACTGGAACGCCTCGAAGTTCGTGTCCACAGTGGACACGAGTTCGTCCAGCGTGTCCAGGATCCAGCGGTCCGCGGCGGTCAGCTCGTCACGCGAGGGCAGCGGACGCGCCACCGTCGCGCCGTTGGACAGCGCGAAACGCGTGGCGTTCCACAGCTTCGTGGTGAAGTTGCGCGAACCGGCGGCCCACTCCTCCGCGACCGCGAGGTCCGAACCGGGGTTCGCCCCGCGCAGCAACGTGAAGCGCGTCGCGTCCGCGCCGTAGCGGTCCATCCACTCCAGCGGGTCGATGCCGTTGCCCTTGGACTTCGACATCTTCTTGCCGTACTGGTCGCGAACGAGACCGTGCAGGAACACGTGGTCGAACGGCTGGGTCTCGCCCATCGCGTACAGCCCGAACATCATCATCCGGACGACCCAGAAGAACAGGATGTCGTAGCCGGTCGACAGAACCGTGGTCGGGTAGAACTTCTTCAGGTCCTCGGTCTCGTCCGGCCAGCCCAGCGTCGAGAACGGCCACAGACCGCTGGAGAACCAGGTGTCGAGGACGTCCTCGTCCTGACGCCAGCCCTCACCGGTGGGCGCCTCGTCGTCCGGTCCGACGCAGACGACCTCGCCGTTCGGCCCGTACCAGACCGGAATCCGGTGCCCCCACCACAGCTGGCGCGAGATGCACCAGTCGTGCAGGTTGTCGGTCCAGTCGAAGTAGCGCTTGTTCAGCTCGGCCGGGTGGATCTTGGTGCGGCCGTCGCGCACCGCGGCCGAAGCAGCCGCGGCGATGCCCTCGACCTTGACCCACCACTGCAGCGACAGCCGCGGCTCGACGACCGTGTCGCAACGGGAGCAGTGCCCGACGGCGTGGACGTACGGCCGCTTCTCCGCGACGATCCGGCCCTCGGCGCGCAGCGCCGCGACGACCGCCGGACGTGCCTCGAACCGGTCCAGCCCCTCGAACGGGCCGTGCGCGGTGATCGTGGCGCGCTCGTCCATGATCGTGAGGTTCGGCAGGCCGTGCCGCTGCCCGATCTCGAAGTCGTTCGGGTCGTGCGCGGGCGTGACCTTGACGGCACCCGTGCCGAACTTCGGGTCGACGTGCTCGTCCGCGACGATCGGGATCCGGCGCCCGGTGAGCGGCAGCTCGACCTCGGTGCCGATCAGGTGCTGGTAGCGCTCGTCGTCCGGGTGGACGGCGACCGCGGTGTCACCGAGCATCGTCTCGGCGCGCGTGGTCGCGACGACGATCGAGCTCTCCCCGTCGCCGTAACGGATCGAGACGAGCTCGCCGTCGTCGTCGCTGTGGTCGACCTCGATGTCCGACAACGCGGTCTGGCAGCGCGGGCACCAGTTGATGATCCGCTCGGCCTGGTAGATCAGGCCGTCGTCGAACATCTTCTTGAAGATCGTCTGGACGGCCCGCGACAGGCCCTCGTCCATGGTGAACCGGGTGCGCGTCCAGTCGACGCCGTCACCGAGGCGGCGCATCTGGCCGAGGATCCGGCCGCCGACCTCCTCGCGCCACTCCCAGACGCGCTCGACGAACTTCTCGCGCCCGAGGTCGTGCCGCGACAGGCCCTCACCGGCCAGGGACCGCTCGACGGCGTTCTGCGTCGCGATGCCCGCGTGGTCGGTGCCGGGCAGCCACAGGACCTCGTAGCCCTGCATGCGGCGGCGCCTGGTCAGCGCGTCCATGACCGAGTGGTTGAGGGCGTGGCCCATGTGCAGGCTGCCGTTGACGTTCGGCGGCGGCAGCACGATCGTGAACGGCGGCTTGTCGCTGCTCGGATCCGCCGTGAAGTAGCCCCGGTCGACCCACCGCTGGTACAGCTCCGCCTCTACCTCCGCCGGAGTCCACGCGGCGGGGAGGTCAGGACGCTGGGGTGCGGTGTCGAGTTCAGTCACAGCTGTCAAGTCTACGGAGCCGGAGGTATCGACTTGAAACGAGATACCTGCTAACGGCCGGAACTCGTCGTAGCATCCCCCGTCCACGGCACCACCTGGGGGAACAACGCGGACAACCCACGAGCCCCCACGTGCGTGGTGTTCGTGAACTGAGCCGCTTTGGGGGAAGAAAGTGCCGTACGACATCGAGGACCACCCGGACTTCAAGGACGCCGGCTGGCTGCGCGCCGCGGACAGACGCGCGAAGCGGGAGATCCGCAGGCAGCGGCGGCAGGCGCGGGCGCACCGGCACGGCCGCACGGCCGTCGTCCTCACCATCGCGGTGGTCGCCGTCGGCGCCGCGGGGTTCGGCCTCTACCAGGCCGGGAAGTCCAGCCAGGCGGCGCCGCCGGAGGTGAAGCCGCCCACGACCGCCGCGCCGATCCAGGGCGTCGACGTGGACCACCCGTTCGCCGGCACGCCCGCCGAGCCGTGGGCCGACGGCGAGAAGGGCATCGTCGTGCCCGACCAGAACCCCGAGTACGCGGCCGGGTACGAGGCAGCGCGCAAGGCTCTGGTCGCCGGGCACCTCGATCCCAGGGTGATCGTCGACCACGACGTGGAGCCGTTCGTGTCGATGCTGGCGCCCTCGTTGCGGGACGCCTGGCGGGCCAACCCGAACAACGGCTCGGCGGTGACCCGCCTGAAGAAGGGCAACAAGCTGTTGCCGAACGGGATCAAGGTCGACGGCCGCATGTGGCCGGGCCGCGACCAGTACGGCCGCCCCCTCGTGCACACGAGCTACCGGTTCGCGTACGCCTTCGACCCCGGCTACCAGAAGACGATCTTCGACCAGTACGAGATCGTCGCGCTGGTCCGCTCCGACACCGACTACCAGCTCGCCGAGGACGGCGTCTGGACCGTCGCGAGCAACGGCTTTCACTACTCGATGGCGTGCGAGGCGTCGAAGGCGGGCTTCCTCGCGCCTTTGTTCACCGAGAAGCGGCAGCAGCCGACCACCGAGGAGGCGAGGCGCAAGCCGGAGGAGTGGTTCGCGGCGGACACCCCGATCCCCACCACCTTTGGCTGCAAGTGATCACCCTTTCAGAGGTGCCGGACAAGAGTGACGGCGATCACAATTGCCGTCACGGACCGTCCAACCCCTTGGGGCCCGTGACGACGACGCCGCCGCGTTCTTCGGGGGCGCTGGCGGCGCCGACGTCGATCAGCGAACAATGAAGCCATGAGCAGCAAGCCCCCGCAGCACGACGTCGACGAGTCCGCGCTCGAAGTCAGCACCCCCAAGACATGGGCGGCGGGCATTCCCGGCGTGCTCGTGTCGCTCGACCGCGCGGTCGAGCAGATGGGTGTCAGCCGGACCGTCAAGACGTTGCGCCTGCTCAACCAGCGTGAAGGTTTCGACTGTCCCGGTTGCGCGTGGCCGGAGCCGCAGGGCCACCGCAAGATGGCCGAGTTCTGCGAGAACGGCGCCAAGGCCGTCGCCGAGGAAGCCACCAAGCGACGCATCACGACGGCGTTCTTCGCCGAGCACTCCATCGAGAGCCTCCGGACGAGGACCGACTACTGGCTCGGCCAGCAGGGTCGCCTCACCGAACCGATGGTGCTCAGGCCCGGCGCCACGCACTACACGCCGATCGGCTGGGACGCCGCGTTCACCCTGATCGCGGACGAGCTGAACGCGCTTTCCTCACCCGATGAGGCGATCTTCTACACGTCCGGCCGCACCAGCAACGAGGCCGCGTTCCTCTACCAGCTGCTGGTCCGCTCGTTCGGCACCAACAACCTGCCGGACTGCTCGAACATGTGCCACGAGTCGTCGGGCGCCGCGCTCAACGAGACGATCGGCATCGGCAAGGGCTCGGTGTCGATCAAGGACTTCGAGCTCGCCGACCTGATCGTGGTCGTCGGCCAGAACCCCGGCACGAACCACCCGCGCATGCTCAGCGCGCTGGAGGACGCGAAGAAGAACGGCGCGAAGATCATCGCCGTGAACCCGTTGCCAGAGGCCGGGCTGATGCGGTTCAAGAACCCGCAGAACGTCGCGGGCGTCGTCGGCCGCGGCACCGCGCTGTGCGACGAGTTCGTGCAGATCAAGGTCGGCGGCGACCAGGCGCTGTTCCAGGCGATCGGTCACCTGATCCTGCAGTGGGACAAGGCAGACAAGACCTTCGTCGCCGCCAAGACGCACGGCTTCGAGGCCTACGCCGAGCACGTCAGGGAGCTCGACTGGGACAGCGTGCTCGCCGCGACCGGCCTCACCCGCGAGCAGATCACCCGCGTCGCCGGCATGTTCGTCGACTCGAAAGCCACGATCGCCTGCTGGGCCATGGGCCTGACGCAGCACAAGCACAGCGTGCCGACGATCCGCGAGGTCGCGAACGTGATGTTCCTGCGCGGCATGATCGGCAAGCCCGGCGCCGGTCTGTGCCCCGTGCGCGGCCACTCGAACGTGCAGGGCGACCGCACGATGGGCATCTACGAGAAGATGCCGGAGAAGTTCCTGCTGGCGCTGGAGAACGAGTTCAGCATTTCCGTGCCGCGCAAGCACGGCTTCGACACCGTGGACGCCATCAACGCCATGCGCCACGGCCGCGGCAAGGTGTTCATCGCGATGGGCGGCAACTTCGTCAGCGCCACCCCGGACACCCCGGTGACCGAGAAGGCGCTGGAGCAGTGCTCGTTGACCGTGCACGTCTCCACGAAGCTCAACCGCTCGCACGTCGTCCACGGCAAGACCGCGCTGATCCTGCCCGCGTTGGGGCGCACCGAAAGCGACGTGCAGCACTCGGGTGAGCAGTTCGTGACGGTCGAGGACTCGATGTCGGTCGTGCACCGCTCGCGCGGCCGGTTGAAGCCCGCGTCGGACCAGCTGCTGTCCGAGGTGTCGATCGTCTGCCGGCTGGCCCGCAAGACTTTGGGCGCATCGCATCCCGTTGCGTGGGAAGAGTTCGAGAAGGACTACGACATCATCCGCGAGCACATCTCGCGCGTGGTGCCGGGCTGCACCGACTACAACACGCGCGTCCGTCAGCCCGACGGATTCGTGCTGCCCCACCCGCCGCGTGACTCGCAGGAGTTCGCGACGGCGACCGGCAAGGCGAACTTCACCGCGTCCCCGATCACGGTGATCGAGGTGCCGGACGGCCGGCTGATCATGCAGACCCTGCGCAGCCACGACCAGTACAACACCACGATCTACGGCCTGGACGACCGCTATCGCGGCGTGAAGGACGGCCGGCGCGTGGTGTTCGTGAACCCTGACGACATCAAGGCTTTGGGGTTCAAGGACGGGCAGATGGTGAACATCGTGTCGGAGTGGAAGGACGACCCGACGGGCGTCGTGGAACGCCGCGCCGAGTCGTTCCGGATCGTCTCCTACTCGACCGCGCGAGGATGCGTGGCCACGTACTTCCCCGAGGCGAACCCGTTGATCCCGCTGGACTCCAAGGCGGACACCTCGGGCACGCCGACCTCCAAGTCCGTGATCGTCCGGCTCGAGGCTATTTGACGATCACGCTGTAGTTGCTGGCTCCACCGTTGGGTCCCAGTTGCACCTCACCCGCCGGGAAACCCTTGGCGTACAGGCGGAAGGTCTTCGGGGACCCTTCGTTGTTGACCAGCTGCAGGCCGCTGTCCACCCACAGCGCGTCCATCCACGGGCGCTTGCCGAGCCGGGTGTCGACCGCGACGTAGACCACCGCGTCGCGGTTGATCGTGAAGCGCGCCAGCGGGTTCTGCGTCGCCGACTTCGAGTCGTTGGCGGTGCGGACCCACTGCGAGCCCGCGACTTCAGCCGGCACCGTGCTGAAGGTGAAGTCGCGGTCGCCGTACTGCGCGACGCCGGTGCGCAGGCCGGTCTGCAAGGACCAGTCCCCCGCGTTCCCGGTGTCAGCGACGGACAACGCGCTCAGCACCAGCTCGTCCGGCGCGTCACCGATCGTCAGCCTGGCGACCGCCGACTTCGTGATCGGCCCCGCCTTGCCCGTCACGGTGATGTCGGACGTGCCCCGCGGAGTCTCCGGCAGCGTCGCGACGGTCATCGTGGCGGTGTCACCGGGGTTGACCGTCGACGGGTTGAACTGGACCACCGCGCCCGGCGGGATGTTCTCCGCGTCCAATGCGATCGGACCGGGTGAGCCCGTTCCGGTCGTGCGGATCGCGTAGGACGCGGTCTCACCGGGCTGGATCGTCCGCGCGGCCGGGTCGACTGCCAGGCTGAAGTCGTTGCTCACACCGCACTTCTCGGTCGAACCGGTGTTCTGGATCCGGGGCGATCCGCTGTTGCGCACGCAGAACCCGTTGGTGTTGCGGAACAGGAAGTCCGTCGGGCTGTTCGTGCCGCGTTCGAAGCTGAACGTGTCGAACGTGATGTCGGTCGAGTTGTCGGTGATCACGGCGGGCCGGCCGTCGTTGTTGGTGAACGACACTCCGCTGCCGTTCAGGAACTTGATGCGGTCGGCGTAGCGGATGTACCAGCCGTACGCCGGCCGCGTGCCGATGCTGTTCGGGTTGTAGTTGGTGCGGTCGTTGCTCGGCGGGTTGGTCGACATGGTGCCGCTGCCGCCCGGCACGTTGATCTTCACGTTGCTGAAGGTCACGTCGGTGACGTGGCCGTCCTGGTCACCGTGGATCGTGGGGCTGAACCCGCCGGAGGCGCCGTTGAGCGTGATGTTGTCGTAAGTGATGTTCTTGACCGTGCCGACGCCGGGGTTGTTCCCGCACCGTTTTCGCGCCCCGACCTTGATCATGATCGGCGACTTCACGTTGCTGACGGTGATGTCCTTGTAGTGCACATCGGAGATGACGGCGCCGTCCATCGACACCAGCCCGAGCCCGGACTTGTTGGAGCCCTTGATGTCGATGCGCTGGAAGTCGTAACCGGTGAAGTCACCGCACGTCTCCGAGCCGAACATCAGGGCGTTGCAGCAGCCCGCGCTGAGCTTCGAGTCGTAGACCTTCACGTTGCCGTTCGGCAGCTTCTGCCCGAGCGCGTAGTCGCTCTTGAACACCAGCGCGTCGTCGTTGCCCGCGAAGGTGCCGTTGGTGATCGTGACGTTGGTGGTGCTGATGATGTTCCAGCCGTCGCGGTCACTCGCGGTGTCGACGTTCAGCCGGTCGGACACGACGTTCTTGCAGCCGTTGATCAGCATCGCGAAGTGCCCGCCGCGCCGCAGCTTGATGCCGCTCACGGTGAGGTTCTCGCAACGGGTCAACGAGATGATCTTGTCGGCCTGGCCGCTGCCGGGGTTGCCGGTGATCAGCGCGCCACCACCGTCGATGGTGCCGGCGCCGACGAAGCCGATGTTGGTCAGCCGGTCGCCCCAGATCATGGCGTTGTGGAAGTGGCTGTGCCCGTAGTCCTGGTACTTGTCGTTGGGGTTCGGCTCGGGTTTGTCGTAGCCGCTGCCGCTCGCGCCCATGATCGTGGCGCCCGCGTCGAGCTGGAGCGTCACGTTGCTCTTCATGTGGATCGAGTTGGGCGAGCGGTAGGTGCCGGACGGGAACCTCACCGTGCCGCCACCCGCGCCGTTCGCCGCCGTGATCGCCTTGTCGATGGCCGCCGTGTCGTTGGCGCTGCCGTTGCCGACCGCGCCGTAGTCCTTGACGTTGAACTCCGCCGCGTGAGCGGGTTCAGCGAGCACTGCCACACCTAACAGTGCGGCACTCACCGCCATGCCGAGTCTCCGGAACACCGATGTTCTCCCCTCGGATCGGGTTGAAACGTGGTGAAAACCTTTACAGCGGCGGCGAGAGCACACGCTACGCCGGTCGAACGCGGCCGAACAGCCTCCAGCGGCGGCGCCCTGACGCGAGCACTCCTCCACCTGACTTGCGAGCGGGTTCCTCAGGTGCGCGAACGAGCCGCCGAGCCTCAGCGTCGGACTCCAGTTCGGCCTGCCTCATCTTCGCGATAGCAAACGCTTGGTCGTGCGACAACATGGCGAATCCCCTCAGTTTCAGTCGATCAGTCCTGCGAAACGGTCGTGCTCACGAAGAAGCGCACCGCTCGGGCGCCTTCGGGTCGCAACTCCGGGTTCTCGACGCGCGCGTCGAAGCGGTCGACCAGCGCCCGCATCTCCTGCTGGACCTCGCGCAGCTCCTCGCGCGTCATGAACGTCGTGGCGCTGCTGATGCCGTAGTGGTCGCGCCACTCGTCCGACAGGTGCTCGTGCTGGCGCATGGCGTCGCGGATGCGCTCGAACTCCTGCTCCAGGTAGGCCATCTCGGCGGCCTCCGCGGCCAGCGCACCCTCTTCGTCGAGCCCTTCGGCCGAGATCATCTGGTGACGCTTGACGATCCGCCACGGTTTCTGCCTGCCGGGGCCTTCCACCTCGGCCACGAAGCCGTACTTGGCCAGCATGTTCAGGTGGTATGAGCAGCTGGCGACGCTCTCGCCGAGCTTCGCCGAGCATTGGGTGGCGGTGCTCGGTCCCTGCTCGGTGAGCAGGTTGATCAACTTCCACCGGAACGGGTGCGAGAGCGCCCGGAGCACCTTGGGGTCAGTGATGGGAGCGTCCGTCATGCGACCACCGTACGCGTATCAATAAACCTTTAGCAAGGTTCCTTGATATATAAATCCTGATATAAAACCGCCCATGATCGGCCAAGCTGTGCGCATGACTCGGGGGCAGCTGTGGCTGTTGGGGGCGTTCGGGGCACTGGTGGCGGTCACGTGGATCAACCCGCCGTGGCCCGCTGAACAGGGCTTGCACAGTTCGTTGACCGCGGTGGCACTAGTCGCGCTGATGTTGCTGCGCAAGCGACTGGACACCGCGCAGTGGGCGTGGGCGCTGCTCTTCCTGGCGCTGCACACGATCGCGGCGCGGTGGATCTACTCGTTCGTGCCGTACGACGACTGGACCGACGCGGTGTTCGGCTTCAAGTTGTCGGAGGCGTTCTCGTGGGAGCGCAACCACTTCGACCGGCTCGTGCACTTCGCGTACGGCGTGTGCCTGACCGCGGTGCTGCGGCAGAAGTGGTTGCGCTCACTGGAGATCGTGCTCGCGACCAGCGCGGCCTACGAGCTGCTGGAGTGGGCGATCGCGATGACGCTCGCGCCTGAGGTGGCCGAGGCCTACAACGGCCAGCAGGGCGACATGTGGGACGCACACGCGGACATGGCACTGGCCGCGCTGGGCGCCCTCGTCACCAGTCTGGTGAGTTTCGCGCGACGGCGGTCACCAGCGGCAACGACTCGATGACCGGCACCCGCAACAGCTCCGCGGGCACGTCCGGATCACGCACCGGCTCGACGAGCTCTCGCAACAATGCTCCGACGACGTCGTCCGCGGACTGGTCGACCTCGTGGATCAGGTCGCGCAACTGGTCCGCCGCCTCGTTGAGCACCCGCGGCCGCTGCGGTTCCTCCAGCATCAACGCGGCCAGCCTCAGCACGCGGCGGCACGTGCGCAGCCGCAGGCTTCTGCTGGCCGACTCACGGGCGCCCGCGAGCCCCAGCCGGCCGCGGGTGCGATCGATCCACGGCTCGACCGTCTCCCGCCGCCAGATCGGCCCGGACGCCAGCTCGGCGTCCGGCTCCGGGATGCCGTGCGAGCGTCTCTTGCGCCACACAGCCACCAGTTGCCGACTGAGCCCCATGGCGTCGGCGATCTCCGCGATTCCGTAGAAGTCCCCCACGTGCGCAACTGTAACCAGAGATAACGTTTTTTGTCATCAAAAATGTCTTAGATGCGCTCCAGCACGGCTTTCGCGGCGTTGTGGCCGCCGATGCCGCTGACCCCGCCGCCACGCCGGGAGCCCGCCCCGCAGACGAAGACGTTGTCCACGTCCGTCTCCACGCCCCACTTGCCGACCTCGTCGTCGCTCTCCGCGAACGGCCAGTCGAGCTCCCCGTGGAAGATGTTGCCACCCGGCAGGCCGAGCTCCTCCTCCAGGTCCAGTGGCGTGCGGGCCTCGATGCACAACTGGCCGTTCGCGTCGGTCGCGAGGCAGTCCTGGATCGGTTCGACGAGGTGGGCGTTGAGCTGGTCGAGGTAGCGCCGCACCAGCTCGTCGCGCAGCTCGGAGTTGCGGCCCTCGAACAACGACGCGGGCAGGTGCAGGCCGAACAGCGTCAGCGTCTCGTGGCCCGCGAGCGACGGCCCGAGGATCGACGGGTCGGTCAGCGAGTGGCAGTACATCTCGCCGGGCAGCACGGACGGCACCTGGCCCGCGACACTCTCCAGGTAAGCGGTCTCCAGCTGGTCGTAGGACTCGTCGAGGTGGAACGTGCCGGCGAACGCGAGCCGCGCGTCGACCCCGGACTTCAGCTCCGGCAGCTTCCGGAGCAACATGTTGATCTTCAGCTGGCAACCGGGTGCGTCGTGGACTTCCTTGCCCTGCAACCGTCCCAGCACGGAAGGCGCCACATTGGACAGCACGAACCGCGCCTCGGCCGTCTCGCCTCCGCACGTCACCGACGCGGTCTTGCCGTCGGACTCGATCGCGGTGACCTCGGCGCCGGTGATGATCTCCGCGCCGGCCTCGCGCGCGACCCGTTCCAGCTCGGCCGTCACCGCGCCCATGCCGCCGACCGGCACCTTCCACTCCCCGGTTCCGTTGCCGACGATGTGGTAGAGGAAGCACTTGTTGGCGCGCAACGAATGCAGCGACGAGTGCGTGCCGATCAACGCGTCGGTGGCGACCACGCCGCGCACCAGGTTGTTGTCGAACAGCTCCTGCAGCGTCGCGCCGATCGGGCGTTCGAAGACCTGGTCCCACAGCCGGCCGCGCACCACCGCGTCGACGTGCACGCGCAAGTGGTCGCGGGAAACCAGTGGTTCCAGCAGAGTGGGCGCCAATGCGGCGGCCATCAGCTCCAGGTCGGCGTACCAGCGCTGCCACCGCTCCCAGTCGTCCAGCGATCCGCAGACGGCCTCGAACGACTTCACCGTCGCCTCGCCCGGCGAGCGCTCGACCAGCAGCCCGGACTTGCCGTTGGGGGTGTACGAGGAAGCCGCCCGGGACCGCAAAGTCAGGTTCAGGCCCAAATCGTCGACGATCTGGTCCGGTAAGAGGCTGACCAGGTAGGAGAAACGGGACAGCCTCGCGTCGACGCCCTCCCACGGTGACGCGCTGACCGCCGCGCCGCCGACGTGCGGCAGCTTCTCCAGCACCTTGACCGACTTCCCCGCCCGTGCGAGGTACGCGGCCGCCACCAGCCCGTTGTGCCCGCCCCCCACGATCACGACGTCGTCCATGCCCCGGAATCCCTCCCACGTAGCCTGGTCGTGGGGAACATAGCGGTCCGAAGGAGATGTGCACATGGGCCGAGTGACGGTTCGCCGAGCGGTCGAACGCGTGTCGCCGAACGGTCGGCGGCGCCGGGTGGACTCGCTGGCCGCCGAGGAACCGCTGGAGCTGAGGGTCGACGGGAAGCCGTTGGCCGTCACGATGCGCACCCCCGGCCAGGACGTCGAGCTCGCGCACGGATTCCTGCTCAGCGAGGGTGTGATCGGGTCTGCCGAGGACATCTCGATCGCCCGGTTCTGCGAGGGCACGGGGCCGGACGGGATGAACACCTACAACGTGCTGGACATCGCGCTGGCCGAGGGGGTGCCGCCGCCGGACACCGGGGTGGAGCGGAACTTCTACACCACCTCATCGTGTGGCGTGTGCGGCAAAGCGGCGCTCGATGCGGTGAAGCTCAAGACCCGCTACTCCCCCGCCCTGGACGACGTCCGGGTCACTCCGGAGGAGCTGACGGGCTTCCCGGACGCGTTGCGGGAACGGCAGAAGGTCTTCGAGAGCACCGGCGGGCTGCACGCGGCCGGGCTGTTCG
Source organism: Lentzea sp. NPDC006480 (assembly GCF_040611995.1). Lineage (NCBI taxonomy): Bacteria > Bacillati > Actinomycetota > Actinomycetes > Pseudonocardiales > Pseudonocardiaceae > Lentzea > Lentzea sp. NPDC006480. Next base: position 15,053 of record NZ_JBEXPJ010000017.1, on the reverse strand, counting down.
TGAACGGTGAGCTGCTGGTGGTGCGCGAGGATGTCGGGCGGCACAACGCCGTCGACAAGGTGCTGGGCTGGGCGGTGCTGCAGAACCTGGTGCCGCTGACCGGCGCGGTGCTGATGGTGTCCGGGCGCGCGTCGTTCGAGCTGGTGCAGAAGGCCGCGATGGCCGGGATTCCGGTGCTGGCCGCGGTGTCCGCGCCGTCGTCGCTCGCCGTGGAGCTGGCGGAGGAGCAGGGCATGACGCTCGTCGGGTTCCTGCGCGGCGACTCGATGAACATCTACACCGGTGGGGAGCGCGTGCTTGAGACCGCTTGACGGTGTCGTGGTGGTGAGCCTGGAGCAGGCCGTCGCCGTGCCGTACGCGACACGGCTGCTGGCCGATCTCGGGGCACGTGTGGTCAAGATCGAACGGCCTGGCGCCGGCGACTTCGCGCGGCACTACGACTCGTCGTGCGGCGAGGTGTCGTCGTACTTCGCGTGGACGAACGTCGGCAAGGAGTCGGTGTCGCTGGACGTCAACCACCCCGACGGCCGCGAGGTGCTGGAACGGCTCGTCGCGCGCGCCGATGTGCTGCTGTGCAACCTGTCGCCGCGCGTGTGGGAGCGGTTGGCGCTGGAACTGCCGGACACGTTGATCGTCGGCGAGCTGTCCGGCTACGGCTGGGACGGGCCGTACGCGGACCGCAAGGCGTTCGACGCGCTGGTGCAGTCCGAGGCCGGGCTGGTGTCGCTGACCGGCGAGGGTGACGTGATGGCCCGCGCCGGCATCTCCGTGGCGGACATCGCGGCGGGCGTCCAGCTGCACGCGGCGGTGCTGGCGGCGCTGTTGCAGAAGGCTCGGACCGGAAAGGGCGTGCGCTTGCGGCTGTCGCTGTTCGAGGCGATGGCCGAGTGGATGCACCAGCCGATGCTCTACGCCGCCGGAACGGGTGCAGCGGCCCCGCGTTCGGGCGCGCACCACCCGAGCATCGCGCCGTACGGGCCGGTGGCGTGCGCGGACGGTGCCGTGCACCTGGCCGTGCAGAACGACGGCCAGTGGCAGCGGTTGTGCGGGTTGATCGGGCTCGGCACCGAGGAGAGGTTCGCCACAGTGGCCTCGCGCGTGGCCCATCGGGACGAGCTGCAGAAGCTCCTCGAACGGGCGTTTTGCGCCATGACCGCTGCCGAGCTGCTGGCCGCTCTGGACGCCGTCGACGTGCCCGCAGCGCTGACCCGCCCGATCACCGACCTGCCTGCCCACCCGCAGCTCTCCACGTGGGTTGACGTGCGGGTTCCCGGCGGAACCGTGCAGATGCTGCCGCCTCCCGTGGCCGGCTTCGAGTGGTCACCGGGTGCGGTCCCAGACCTCGGCGCGCACAATGATCACGTGTTGCGCTGGCTGGGCTATTCGGATGAGGAACTGTCCTCCTTACGCGTTCGTTCCGTCCTCTGAGAAGGAAACGAGGGCCGGTACCCGCGCGATGAGGTGAGCATGGGGGAACCGAGGTACAGCCGCCGCACACTCATCGCGGCGATGGGCGTGGTCATCGCGACAGCCACCGGCGTCGCGACGTACGTGACGGCGTCCTCCCAGGGCCCTCAGGAACAGATCGCCACCTCGGACCGCCTCAGCCGCCCCAACGGCGCCAAGCCGACCCTGCGCTTCGAGCGCGTCTACTCGGCCGCCCGCCACCGCGACGTCACGCTCGCCTTCTACCTCCCGGCCGGTGTGAACCCGCGCGGCCTGCCGATGTCGCTGCTGCTGCACGGCCTGCACGGCGACGCCCGCCACGCGGCCGTCGGTGACCTGGCGGACGTCCTGGCCTCGGCCGTGAAGAAGGGCTCGGTCCCGGCGTTCGGCTTCGTCGCCGTCGACGGCGGCGACAACTACTGGCACGAGAACATCCCCGGCGACGACCCGATGGCCATGCTGCTCGACGAGGTCCCCCAGTGGCTGCGCGAACGTGGCTACGGCGAGCCCTTCGCCATCACCGGCGCGTCGATGGGCGGCTTCGGCGCGCTTCTGTACGCCCGCCGCCGAGCCGAACGCGGCGACCCGATCGCGGCCACCGCGGCCATCTCCCCCGGCCTGATCACGACGTGGCCGGAGATGGCGAAGCGCCGCGCGTTCAAGGACGAGGACGAGTGGGCGTCGCTGGACCCGTTGCGGCACCTCACCTCCACCGGCCCGACCGCGCTCGGCGTGTGGATCGGCGACCGCGACAAGTTCATCGAGGGCACCCGCCGGTTCATCCGCGACGTGCGCCCCGAGGTCGGCACGGTGAAGGGCGGAGGGCACGACGACGGCTTCTACCGCAAGGTGACGCCGGACGTCGTGCAGTTCCTCGCCAAGTACGCCAAGCGAACCGTCTAGCCGGTTGCTTCCACGACGTTGGCTCTGTCGGCGTCTGCAAGTACCACCAACTCTTGATCAAATCGCCGCAACCGGCCCCGGAACCGGCCGTCGCCGGCTGGCTTGCGCCCTTCACGGACGTGGGCCGGGACAGCCTGTGCACGGTGCCGCCGATCACGGCGGAATGGCGTGAAGCGCCCTTGGAATCAACCGCCTAGACCCGCATCGCGGCTCGGCTCCAGTGCACCCAGCCGACGCGGCCGTGCTCGTCCCGGCCACCCAGCGGCAGGATGCCGCTCTTGTCCACGGCGATCAGCACGTCGTCCTTCAGGTGCACGTACTCGCGGTCCTCCACGGAGACCAGCGGAGCGGTGAGCGGACCGCGGCCGACCTTGCGCACCTTCACCCGGCCGTCCTCAGCCGGGGTGATGTGGATGTCGAGGGCAGTGCAGCGGTACAGCCCGACGACCTTCTCGTGATCCACGGCGGGATCTTCCGGCACGTCCGGGAGCTGCCGCTTGCGCACGCCCGCGAGCTCGTCGAGCAGGTGGTCGAAGATCGCTCCGAACAACGGCGCGGTCTCGGAGCCCCCGTTGACCATCATCGCGACGGCCACGCCTGCTGCCGGTACGACCCGCAGCACCGACAAGTACCCGACGGTCATGCCGGTGTGGCCGATGACGTCGCCGCCCTCGTAGTTCGACAGCTCCCAGCCCAGGCCCCACCACCATTCGCCGGTGCCGAAGTCCGGGTGCGTGACCTGCTTCTCCCGCATCCCGTCGAACTCGCCGGTCTCCAGATGCATGCGCACGAACCGAAGCAGCTCACGCGCGGGCATCGCCAGCACCGAACCGGCCGCCACCTCCGCCTCGAACAGGTGCGCGCTGACCGGTTCTCCCTTCAGATGCCCGTCCGCCATCTCGTACCGGGCGTACTCGGCTCGTGCCACCGCAACCCCGCGCAGCCCGAGCGGCTCGATCAGCCGCTCGCCCAGGACGTGCCGGAAAGGCTTGCCTCGCAACACTTCGACGATCCGGCCGAGCACCGCGTAACCGGCGTTGCAGTACGAGTAGAGCTCGCCGGGCGGGGCCACCTGGCCGGCTTCGGCGAGCAGCTCGACGAACCTCGCGAGCATGTCGTCGTCCGAACCCGTGTCGAACCGCAGGTCGCCCTCGAACCCCGCGGTGTGGCAGAGCAGGTGCCTCGGGGTGACGGTCCTGGTCGCTTGCTCGTCCGCGACCTTGAAGTCCGGCAACACATCCCGCACCGGGCGGTCGAGGTCCAGCAGGCCCTCGTTCACCAGCTGCATGACCAGGGTCGCCGTCCAGACCTTGGTGATCGACCCGACCTGGAACAGCGTGTCCGTGGTGACCGGCTCTTTCGTGACGGCGTTGCGCACACCTGCCGCGGCGTCAACGATTTCGCCGTCCCGCAGCACGGCGACCTGCGCGCCGACGACGCCGTGCTCCTCCAGCAGCTCCGGCAGCCTGCGTTCGATCCACTCGCTGATCATGCTTCCCCCTTGGCTGCCGCGCGGCCGAAGTGAAGCCAGCGCACGTGCCCTTCAAGTCTACAAAGGACGATCACCGCGTGCCTGCCGCCAGCAGGTTCCACGGAGATCATGGCGTCGTCGCGCAGGCCCGTGTACTCGCGTTCTTCGTCCGCCATCAGTGCTTCGCCCACCCGGTTGCGTGGCTCGTAGCGCACGCGAACCCGGCCGGGCGAGCCCGGCGTCACGTGCAGATTGACGTGACCAGATCGGTACGTGCCAACGACTTCGTCGACATCCACGGGCAGCGGCGTGCTCGGCGGGACCGGAAAGGCGGGCAGTTTGACGCCGGCCAGCTCGCCCAGCAGGTGGTCGTAGATCGCCTCCACGAGCGGGATCGCCCGGCCGCCGTTGGTCAGCACGGCCACGGCCACGCCCGCCGACGGGATGGCGCGCAGGATCGCCTGGTAGCCCATCGTCAGGCCGGTGTGGCCGATGCCCTCGACGCCGTTGTCGTAGTGCAGCAGCATCCAGCCGAGGCCCTGGTGGCCACCGAAACCGAAGTCCGGCAAGGCGATCTGGGGTTCGCGCATGGCGGCGAAAGTCGTTGTCTCCAAATGCATGCGCACGAACGTGAGGAGGTCGCGGGCGTTCATCGCCAGCACGCGCCCGGCCGGGGCGTCCCACTCGCGGAACGGTTCGACCACGGGCTCTCCGCGCAGGTGCCCGGAGGCGACCTGGTGGCCGGGGTACTCGGCGAGGTGCGTGGCGACGTGCGTCAGACCGAGAGGTTCGACCAGGTGCTCCCGCAGCACGGCGTGAAAAGGCTTGCCGCGCAACACTTCCACGATCCGCCCCAGCACGACGTAGCCCGCGTTGCAGTACGAGTGGAGCTCGCCGGGCGGGCTGATCTGCACGGCCTCGGCCAGCTGGGCGACGTAGGCCTCGATCGTGTCCGGGTCACCGCTGTCGACCTCGGCGAACTTGTCGCCCTCGAAGCCGCCGGTGTGGGTCAGCAGTTGACGAGGCGTGACCACCTCCGCCGCCGACGAGTCCGCGAGCTCGAACTCCGGCAGGACGTCGCGCACCGGACCGTCGAGGTCGAGCAGGCCTTCGTGGACCAGCTGCATGACCAGCGTCGCGGTCCAGATCTTGGTGATCGACCCGATCTGGAACAGCGACTCGGGAGTCACCATCTCGCTGGTGGTGTGGTCGAGCACGCCCGCGGCCGCGTCCACGATCTCGCCGTCCGCGAGCACAGCGACTTGTGCGCCAACGACTCCGTGCTCCGCCAGCAGTTCGGGGAGTCTGCGGGTGATCCACTCGGCCGGGGTCTCGACGCGTTCGGCGTTCTGGCCGAAGTACAGCCAGCGCCCGATCAGGCCGAGCACGGTGTGCGGCTCGTCCACGGCGATCAGGGCGCTGTCGTGCAGGGCGGTGAACTCACGGGCCGGGCGGTCCAACGACCTGGTGAGCTCGGTGCGGCCTTCGTAGCGGACCTGCACACGCCCCTCGTCGGCCGGCGTCACGTGGACGTCGTAGCCGGCGCAGCGGTAGACGCCCACGAACCGCTCCAGATCAACCGGGATCGGGACGGCCGGCGGAACGGGCCGGGGATGCGCGCACACGCCGGAGAACCGCTCGCGCAGCGCGTCGAACACCGGCTGGGCGTCGCCGCCGTTGGTCAGCACCGCGACGGCCACACCGGTTTCCGGCACGACCCGCAGGAACGACGCGATGCCCTTGTTGCCGCCGTTGTGGCCGATCACGGTGCCGTCGATGCCGTCCACGATCATCCAGCCGAGGCCCCACGAGCAGTGGTCGCCCAGGTCAGGGAGCCGGAACTGCGGCTCACGCATGACCGCGAGCCCTGGGGTGCCGAGGTGCATGCGGACGAAGGCGAGCAGGTCACGCGCACTGGTCGCCAGCGCCGACCCGGCCGGGTAGTCGGACACCGGGCCGTAGTCGCTCACCGGACCGTCCGGCAGGTGACCGTCGGCGATGTGCGGGCCCCGGACGATCTCGGTCTCGACGGTCAGGCCCAGCGGCGCCGCCAGGCGTTCGCGCAGAACCGTGTTGAACGGCTTGCCGCGCAACACCTCCACGATCCGGCCGAGCACCGAGAAGCCGCTGTTGCAGTACGACCAGAGCTCGCCCGGCAGCGAGACCTGCGCAGCGCCGGCCAGCAGCGCCACGAACTTCTCGACCGCGTCGTCACCCGTGCCGGTGTCGAAGAAGAGGTCGCCCTCGAAGCCCGCGGTGTGCGTCAGCAGCTGCCGGGGAGTCACCACCCGCGCCGCGCGCTCGTCCGCGAGCCTGAAATCAGGCAGGACGTCGCGCACCGGCCGGTCGAGGTCGAGCAGGCCCTCGTTCACCAGTTCCTGGACGAGCGTGGCCGTCCAGATCTTGGTGATGGACGCGAGCTGGAACAGCGAGCTGGCCGTCACCGGAGCACGGGTCTCGCTGTTCAGCACACCAGCGGACGCGTCGAAGATCTCGCCGTCGACCAGGACCGCCGCCTGCGCGCCGACCACGCCGTGTTCCGCGATCAGTTCGGGCAGCCTGCGTCGCAACCATTCGGCTGTGCTGTTCACGTTCCCCCCAGGAAGTGAATCGACTAGCGCGGTGAGAGCGGCACCGTCTTCGACCGCACCCACTTGAGCACCGCGGGCCACTCCCCGTACCCCGCGTCGATGTTGATGTGCGCGGCGTCGGGCAGCACGTCGACCTCGATCCGCAACGCCTCGGCGAGCTGCTTGGCGGCCGGCATCGAGCAGTACGGGTCACCGTCGCCCACGACCAGGCGGGTCTCGGTGGCGGCGCGGCGCAGTCCGGCCGGGTCGAGCGGGGCCGGGAAGAACGACTTGATGGCCGGTTCCGGGTAGTCCGGCGCGGGCGGGGCGACCAGCAGCACGCGGTCGACGTGACCGATGCCCTCGCGGGCGGCGTGGTGCAGCCAGAGGTAACAGCCGAGCGAGTGGGCGACGACGACGCGTTCGCGGTCGGTCGGCGCGGCTTCGAGGTGGGTGTCGAGCTCGCGCAGCCAGGTGTCGCGGTCCGGCTGGTCCGGGTCGCTGAAGTGCGGCATGTCGGCCAGGCCGCCGTGCTCGGACACCGTCTGGGCCAGCCAGCGCTGCCAGTGGCCGGGACCGGAACCGGTGTAGCCGTGGATCAGGAGCACGTGAGGCAGCGACATGCCTCCACCTTAGAACGCCGAAAGGGCGCCCGGCCGGAACCGGACGCCCTTCGTGCTGAAGATCGAAACTACGCCGACTTCTCCCGCCGCTCCCGGCGCGAGGGCTGCCGGGCCACGATGGTCGGGTTCACGTTCTCCTTCACCGTCTGCTCGGTGATGACGACCTTGGCGACGTCCGTGCGGCTCGGGATGTCGTACATCACCGGGAGCAGGACCTCTTCCATGATCGCGCGCAGACCGCGGGCACCGGTTCCGCGCAGGATCGCCTGGTCGGCGACCGCTTCCAGCGCGGTCTTGGTGAACTCCAGCTCGACGCCGTCCATCTCGAAGAGCTTCTGGTACTGCTTCACCAGGGCGTTCTTCGGCTCGGTGAGGATCATCACCAGCGACGGCTTGTCGAGGTTCGTGACGGAGGCGACCATCGGCAGACGCCCGATGAACTCGGGGATCAGGCCGAACTTGATCAGGTCCTCCGGCATGGAGTCGGCGAAGAAGTCCGACGCCTCCACCTCGGCCTTGGAGCGAACCTCGGCACCGAAGCCCAGGCCGCGCTTGCCGACCCGGTCCTGAATGATCTTCTCCAGGCCCGCGAAGGCACCGGCCACGATGAACAGCACGTTCGTCGTGTCGATCTGGATGAACTCCTGGTGCGGGTGCTTGCGGCCGCCCTGCGGTGGCACCGATGCGGTGGTGCCTTCCAGGATCTTGAGCAACGCCTGCTGGACGCCCTCACCGGACACGTCGCGCGTGATCGACGGGTTTTCACTCTTTCGAGCGATCTTGTCGACCTCGTCGATGTAGATGATGCCCGTCTCGGCGCGCTTCACGTCGTAGTCGGCGGCCTGGATGAGCTTCAGGAGGATGTTCTCGACGTCCTCGCCGACGTACCCGGCCTCCGTCAGCGCCGTCGCGTCGGCGATGGCGAACGGCACGTTCAGCATCTTCGCGAGCGTCTGCGCGAGATAGGTCTTGCCACAGCCCGTCGGGCCGAGCATCAGGATGTTCGACTTCGCCAGCTCAACGCCGTCATCACGACCCTCGCGCCCGCGGTCGCCCGCCTGGATGCGCTTGTAGTGGTTGTAGACGGCGACGGAGAGGGTGCGCTTGGCATCACTCTGGCCGATGACGTACTGGTCGAGGAACTCGTGGATCTCGGCGGGCTTCGGCAGCTCGTCGAGCTTCACGTCGCCGGCTTCGGCCAGCTCCTCCTCGATGATCTCGTTGCAGAGATCGATGCACTCATCGCAGATGTAGACGCCGGGGCCGGCGATGAGTTTCTTCACCTGCTTCTGGCTCTTTCCGCAGAAAGAGCACTTCAGCAAGTCGCCGCCGTCACCGATACGCGCCATGACCGCTGACCTATGTCCCCTCCGGCGCACACCTGCTGTAGTGCGCCTGCTGACTTGCTGTGGCAGTCCCACTGGCTGTGGGTGCTGAGCCCGTTCTCCTGACGGTACCTGGCCTACCCCGTTTCAGGGGAGGACCAGCGTCCCCCCGGCACGTCGATCAGGCCAGTTAACCGGTCACATCGGCGTGTCGGGTGGGCGCGCAGTGCCCGGACTCTGGGGTTTCCCAGAGCCCGGGAACAACGATCAGGACTTGGCGGAAAGCTTGCGGTACGGCAGCACCGTGTCGACGATGCCGTAGTCCCTGGCCTCGTCGGCCGTGAGGATCCGGTCGCGCTCGATGCTCTCGCGGACCTCCTCTGCCGTCCGGTTCGTGTGCCGCGCCAGGGTGGACTCCATCAGGCGGCGCACGCGCTGGATCTCGTTGGACTGGATCTCCAGGTCGGACACCTGACCGTACGCGCCCTCCATCGAAGGCTGGTGGATCAGGATTCGCGCGTTGGGCAGCGCGTGGCGCTTGCCGGGCGTGCCGGCGGCCAGGAGCACGGCCGCGGCCGAGGCGGCCTGGCCGAGGCAGTACGTCTGGATGTCCGGGCGCACGAACTGCATCGTGTCGTAGATGGCCATCAGCGAGGTGAACGAGCCACCCGGCGAGTTGATGTACATCAGGATGTCGCGGTCCGGGTCCTCGGACTCGAGCACCAGCAGCTGCGCCATGACGTCGTTGGCCGAGGCGTCGTCAACCTGCACGCCGAGGAAGATGATGCGCTCCTCGAACAGCTTGTTGTACGGGTTCGACTCCTTCATGCCGTAGCTGGTGCGCTCGACGAACGACGGCAGCACGTACCGCGACTGCGGCAGGTGGAACTGGCTCACTTGAGGTCTCCTAGCTGACGTCAGTTGTTCGAGTCGCCGACGGGCTGAGCCCTGGTGACGACCTTGTCGACGAAGCCGTACTCCAGCGCTTCCTGCGCCGTGAACCAGCGGTCGCGGTCGGAGTCGCGGGTGATGGTCTCGAGCGTCTGGCCGGTGTGCTCGGCGATCAGCTCGGCCATCTCGCGCTTGGTGCGGGTCAGCATGTCCGCCTGGATCGCGATGTCCGCGGCCGTACCACCGACACCGGCCGACGGCTGGTGCATGAGGATGCGGGCGTGCGGAAGCGCGTGGCGCTTGCCGGGAGCGCCCGCGGAGAGCAGGAACTGCCCCATCGAGGCCGCGAGACCCATCGCGTACGTGGCCACGTCCGGCTGGATGAGCTGCATCGTGTCGAAGATGGCCATGCCCGCCGTGACGGAGCCACCCGGCGAGTTGATGTAGAGGGTGATGTCCTTCTCGGGGTCCTCAGCGGCGAGAAGCAGCAGCTGAGCGGTGATCTGGTTGGCGATGCCCTCTTCGACCTGTGACCCCAGGACGATGATCCGCTCGCGGAGCAGCCGCTCGTACACCGAGTCGTTGAGGTTCATCCCGGCGGTGGCCGACCGCATCTCGGGGGTCGGGAAGGAGTGCTGCGTCACGTCTGCCTGCCTAACTCCAGGTGGAACGAATCTGGAATGCCAAAACCTTCTGCAACCGACCTTAACGAAGGCGGGCGGCGTCAGATGCCCGACACCGCCCGCGTTCGCTGACAGCGTTACTGCTGAGTGCTGTCCTCATCGGACTTGGTCTCGCCGAAGAGCTCGTCGAGGTCCAGCTTGGCGCCCGAGTTGTCGGACACCGAAGCCTGGCGCACGACGCTCGCGAGCGCCTTGCCGCGGCGCACGTCGGCGAAGATCGCGCCGAGCTGGCCGGACTGCTGCGCGCGCTTGACGTACTCGTCGGGGGAGATGCCGAAGCGCTGGGCCTGGTAGATGATCCGCTCGGTGAGCTCACCGTCGGACACCGTGACCTGCTCGGCGTCGGCGATCGAGTCGAGCACCAGCTGCGTCTTGACGGCCTGCTCGGCGGCCTTGCGCAGCTCGGCGTCGAACTCCTCCTCGGTCTGACCCTGCTCGGTCAGCCACTCGGCGAACTTCGCCTCGTCGTGGTCGAACGCGTGCACGGCGTCGTGCTTGCGCGCGTCGATCTCGCCCTGGACGATGCCCTCGGGCAGCGGGACCTCGGTGGTCTCCAGCAGCGCCTCGAGGACCTTGTCGCGCGCCTGCACGCCCTGCTGCATCTTCTTGACGCGGCCCAGGCGGGTCTGCAGGTCGGCCTTGAGCTCGTCGAGCGTGTCGAACTCGCTGGCGAGCTGCGCGAACTCGTCGTCGAGCTCGGGGAGCTGACGCTCCTTGACGGAGCTCAGCACCACGGACACCTCGGCCTCGCGGCCCTGGTGCTCGCCGGCGACGAGCGTGGTGGTGAACGTCTTGGTCTCACCCTCGGACGCGCCGACGAGAGCCTCGTCGATGCCCTCGACGAGCTGGCCGGAGCCGATCTCGTAGGACAGGCCGCTGGTGCGCGCCTCCTCGACCTCTTCGCCGTCGACCGTCGCGGACAGGTCGACGATGACGAAGTCGCCGGTCTCGGCGGGGCGGGAGACGCCGGTCAGCGTGCCGAAGCGGGCGCGGAGCTCGTCGAGCTGCGTCGCCACGTCCTCGTCGGTGACCTCCTGCTCGTCGACCGTGATCTCCAGCTCGCCGAACGCGGGCACGGTGATCTCGGGACGAACGTCGACCTCGGCCGTGAACTCGAGCGTCTCGCCGTCTTCGATCTTGGTGACCTCGAAGTCGGGACGGCCGAGCGTGCGAACCTCACCCGCGTTGACCGCTTCCAGGTACTTGGCCGGGATGGCCTCCTGGATGACCTCGTCCAGCACCGGAGCGCGGCCGATGCGGCTCTCCAGCACCTTGGCGGGGGCCTTGCCCGGACGGAACCCGGGGATGCGGACCTGCTTCGCGAGCTTCCGGTACGCCTGGTCGAAGTTCGACTTGAGCTCGTCGAACGGCACCTCGACGTTGATCCGGACCCTCGTCGGGCTCAGGTGCTCGACGGTGCTCTTCAACGTGGACTCCTCGTAACGAACAAGAACGTGCAGACAGCCGGTACCGCCTTAGGTGGCGCCCGGATTCCCAGCGAGTCTAGGCGAGACCCGCGCTGTGACCGCCGCCACCCCGGCCTGGCGAGCGTGACCGGACTGTGAGTCCGCCCGATTTGACTCTCCCCAGGGCCGCAGCGGCCCGACTTCACGAAGGGGGATCACGATGAGACGCAAGGGCACCAGACTCCTCGCGGCCGGGCTCACCGGCGCCGCTCTGCTCAGCCTCACCACCGCACCGGCCCAGGCCGCGGACCCGCGCGAGGCCACCGCGTCTCCTTACGCGTTCATCGGCACCGGCGACCAGGAAGCCGTCACCATCGAGAACCAGTGGTGGAGCGTCCCGGAGCACATCTCGGGCCGCACCCCCGCGCACCAGGGCTGGTCCATCCACCTGTCCGACGAGAAGCTGGGCGCGGGCCTGCCGCGCCAGGACTTCCGCGTCCGGACGGGCCAGACGGAACCGCAGATCTACGCCAACGCCCAGGGCTTCATCTCGATCATCGACCAGAACACGGCCGACGTACCTTTCCTCGTCGTCAAACTCCCCGCCCGCAGCGTCAGCTGCGGCGACTTCGTCGAGGTCCCGGTGAACCGCCCGCGCGTCTTCCTGCGCAAGCGCGACGGCGAGCTGCACGAGGCCACCGACCCGTGGCAGGCCGAGAACGCCGAGGGCGTCACGTCCGCCGACAGCGCGACCGACTCGACGAGCTACGACGTCTCCGCGGAGGTCAGGCCGGTGACCTCCGCCGCCCAGCTCACCCCGTACACCCCCTTCGCGAAGTACACCGGCCGCCGGGTGGTCCGCGCCAGCGGCTTCGAGATCGTCCTGACCCAGAAAGACCGCTCCACCAGCACGTCGACGACCTACCGCCTCCTGGCAGGAGCCGTGGCCGCCAGCTGCTGACACCGCCTCCGAAGCGCCGTCGCCCGCACCAGGGTGACGGCGTTTTTGTTCGCGTAGCGAAAGGCTTCACGGAAAAGAGTCGCGCAACTACCGCCTGTCGAACCGCTCATCTCAATTTCACTCTTTCGGCCGCAACACCGATTCCAGACCGATCAAGATGACTCCGTTAGCACTAATCTGCCGCGCGCGAGTGACAGGTAGCGTTACGACGCCCGCACCATGCGTAACAGGACCACGGGAACGAACGAGAAAAAGTCGTCGCACCGTTTTACTCCGAGGATCCGCCTGATGGAGACACGCCAGCTTCTCGCGTTCACGACCGTGGTTCAGACAGGGAGCTTCACCAAGGCCGCTGCCACGCTCAACTGCTCGCAGCCGACCATCACGACCCGCATCAAGGCACTGGAGGAGGCCTTGGGAGTCGTCCTTTTCCGACGCCTCCCGCGAGGTATCCAGATGACGTCCGCAGGCGTAGAACTGCTCCCGTTCGCGCGAAACATCATCAACCTCACCGAAAAGGCCCGAAAAGCCATAACGATGAACGGCGAGCCGCACGGCAAACTCGTCATCGGCTCCGCACAGAGTTTGACCGACTACCGTCTGCTACCGCTCATCGAATACATGTGCTGGCGCTACCCGTCCGTCCAACTCTCGCTGCACTCCCGAAACACCCTGAACAACCTGAACTCCGTCCGCGACGGTGCCCTCGACTGCGCCTTCTTCATCGGCGCCATCGAACCCCGCGAAGGCCTCGAGACCACCGTCCTGTGCCCCGAGCCCCTCGTCATGGTCGCGGGCCCGAGCCACCTGCTCACCCAGCGCCAGTCCCTCACCGAGGACGACCTCACCAGCAGCACCCTCATCCGAGCCGAGAACGGCGCCTCCTACCACGAACTCTTCGAACACTCCCTCGGCTACGACGACACCCGCGCCCCCGTCCTGGAGCTCGACTCGGTGGACGCCGCCAAACGAGCCGTCGCCTCAGGCCTCGGCATCGCCCTGATGCCCGAAGTCACCGTCGCCTCCGAACTCGCCGACGGCAGGTTGGTCCGCTTGCCCTGGTCCCCGACGTTCCGCGTCTACACGCAGTTCGGCTGGCGCCAGGACAACTCGACGAACCCGGCGGTAACGGCCCTGGTCTCCGCAGCAGCCCAGGTGGTGAGCGACCAAGTCGCCTCCCTGACCTGACCTGACTGCTTTCCACGCGGTTCCGGTGGGTTCCGTGACGGGAACCCACCAACGGAACCGGAGGACGGCCACGAAACCTACGCGCGCGCCGAAGTACTCCCCCGAACCACCAACTCGGGCAGAACATCCTCGACATCAGTGGGCGAAGCTCCTTCGAGCACCGCCAGCAAAGCCCGAGCCGCCCGCGCCCCGAACGCGAACGTGTCCCGTGACAACGCGGTCAACCGCCCGTGCTGGCACAACACCGAGTCGTCCCAAGCCACGATCGACAGTTCCCCGGGCACAGAAACCCCGAGCCCAGCAGCAACTTCGGCCCCGGCCACCGCCATCACGTCGTTGTCGTAAACGATCGCCGAAGGCGCGTCCCCGGACTCCAGCAGCGCACGAGTGGCAACAGCCCCGGCCTCAGCCGTGTAGTCCCCGGCCACGATCACACCGTCCACAACGGACGCCAGGAACGCCTGATCCCTCCGAACGGTGTGCAACAACGAGGACAACCCGGCCACCCTGGCAATCCGCCGATGCCCCAACGATTTCAGGTACTCCACAACAGAAGTCATGGCGGCGTAGTCATCAGCCCACACCGACGCCAGCGCCCCGTGATGCCCAGCCCCACCGACAACAACGGCCGGCAGCCCCAGCGACGACATCAGCTCGACCCGCGGATCGTCCACCAGCAGATCCACGAGGAACACCCCGTCCACCCGGTGCTCGGCCCACCACCGCCGGTACAACTCGATCTCCGCGTCCCGGGACGACACCACCTGCAGCAACAACGCGGATGACATCTCCGACTGCATCCCGGCGATCAGCTGGAAGAAGAACGCCTCGTCCCCGAGCGCCCGAGGCGGCCGCACCAACACCAGTCCCACCGCGTCAGCGGACGCGGACGACAACGCCCGCGCGGTGACCGACGGCCGGTACCCGAGGGACGAAGCCACCTCCAGCACCCGGGCACGAGTGGCGTCGGAGACCCCGGCCCGCCCGTTCAGCGCGAGCGACACAGCCCCCTTCGACACCCCGGCCGCGGCCGCGATGTCCATGATGGTCGGCCTCTTCAAGCGCACCTCTCAGACCCGCAGCGCACTACCTGGGCATCTTGTACCCGAGGCACCGCTCTGCTGGGGCGAACCCTGTCCGGAACGAGACAACAAGACGTTCGGAGGCTAGCCGGAGATAAACCGGTTTAGCTAGGGTCCGCGACCAAGGAGGTGGGTGTCAATGAAGAGGCGCACGTTCCTCGCAGGCCTGGCGGCGGTGCCTTTCGCGGGGACTCTCGCGAGCTGCGGACTGTCCGGCAACACGGCAAGCAACTCATCGGCGAGCGGGCAGGTGACCGGCGAGATCACGTTCCAGACGTGGTCGCTGAAGCCGAAGTACACCGACTACGTCAACGGTGTCATCGACGCGTTCCAGAAGCAGCACCAGGGCACCACGGTGAAGTGGGTCGACCAGCCCGCGGACGGGTACCTGGCCAAGGTCATGGCCGACGCGAGCGCGGGGAGCCTTCCCGACGTCATCAACGTGCCGCCGGACCTCAGCTTCCCGCTCGCCAAGGCGGGGCAGCTCGTCAACCTCGACGAGTC